>CAYVAS010000019.1:0-40156 GCA_964449375.1 uncultured Iamiaceae bacterium
AACCCGACTGGTCGCTACTCGCCACCATCAAACCCCGCTGAAATCCGAAGACCCATGATGCGGCTATGTCGCCAATTCGTGACTTCGGTGGTTGACGAATCCGCCTTCCAGGGGCAAGCAGGGTCTTTTGGCCCTGGTAGGAGAGCAAGTCGTTACTACAATCGCGCTATGGACCAACTGCAGCAAATTCAAGCCCGTGCGCGTGCCCGTGGCGTAGACATAGGTCGCAGATACCGATTTCCCTCAATTGCATGTTTGGTTCTGACTACTTGCCTGTTGGCTACGTCTTGCTATGACAACATCATGCCAACCGCGGGCCCGAATGGCATAACATCGTGTAAGAAAGGCGGCGTGTGTCAATCCGATGGCGGGTCGCTTACGGTCTATCGCGGTAATCTTGGGCCGGCTATGGGGAGCGCCACCTACATGACACTTTTTGGTTCGTACGACACCACGAATCTAGCACCGGTATTTGAGGTGTCATCTCCGACGGAAAGCGGCCCAGGGGAGACGGATATCATATTCAGGTATTATTCAGCGCCTAGCAGTGTTTACGGTCGGGCCGAGTGCGATGATCCTTCCATTGGGAACGATCGTTGTGATTCCTTCTACGTTTACTTCAACATGGACTTCTTGAACGCACACGTAGGCGCGAGTTGGTACACTACATTCACGCAGGCGCTCGCCTGCCACGAGATTGGCCATGCTGTCGGATTGACTCATGGATTCAATGCAAACCCTGTGATTTCGAATCAGAACGAATCGCTGCATTGCATGCGGACCGATATGTATGCTTGGGACCAGGATGATCCCACGTTGGGGACTCACAACGTTGACATGATCAATTCCGTCTATTAGACGGGTTAGGAGATCAGAGATGACTTCATTCCGTAAACAAGCACTGTGCGGTATTGGCACCGGGCTGCTACTGGTGATAGCGATCGTCGGGTGTGGTTCTGATGCCGGACAGGCGGAAGGGCCGTTGACGACGATGACGTCAGATCAGGTAGGTCCAATTGCCGGCGATGGAGCACCGCCCGTCGAGAACCTCGAGGGCTGGAAGGTCGTCGACGGTGCGATCGTCGTCATGACCGTGACGAAGTCGACGAGCGTGCCCGTCGACCAACCGGCACCCCACCGCCTGTACGCAGACCAGCTCGTCGTCCGGGTCGACGACACGATCTGGCAGGCGAAGGGTTGGGAGGCGTCGACTGCGGCCGATGGGCTGCGGTTGTACGGACCGCTGTGGTCCAAGACCGACGACGGAACATTCGTCCGGTCCGACGAACGGGTGGGAGCCGAATTCGGCATCGGTGACCGTTACGTGGCCTCGGTCGTTCCGTCCCTCGAGACCGCGAAAGATTCCTGGGACATCTACCTGACCGATCAGACCACGGCCATACCGGTCGTCGACGGCAAGTTGGTGCCCGGCGACGGCGCACCGACCTACCAGGAACGGCTCGACGGGGTGTCGCTCGACGACTTCGCCACGATGATCGCCGACCTCGCCGAACCGACCGGCGGGCCCTGAACCAGCCGAGCGGTCGGGACCGGAGGGGCCAGAGCGAATCGGTAGCATGCGAGGTACCACATCGCCTCCCCGGGGAAACCGAAATGAAAATCTCCATGCCGCTCGACTACTCCGGCGGTTTCGCCGAGTCGGTCGCCCAGGTCGTCGAGCTCGAAAAGGCGGGCCTCGACCTGGTCTGGGTCGCCGAGGCCTACGGCTTCGACGGTCCCTCGCTCATGGGGTACCTGGCCGCCAAGACCGAAACCGTCGAGATCGGCGCGGGGATCCTGCCGATCTACACCCGCACCCCGTCACTGATCGCCCAGACCGCGGCGGGCATCGACGCGCTCTCCGACGGTCGGTTCGTGCTCGGGCTCGGCGCCTCGGGCCCCCAGGTGATCGAAGGCTGGCACGGCGTCCCTTACGACGCGCCGCTGGGCCGCACCCGGGAGATCATCGAGATCTGCCGCGCCATCTGGGCCCGGGAGGACCGTCTGGAACACGACGGGAAGTACTACACGATGCCGCTGCCCGACGGGCAGGGAACCGGCCTGGGCAAACCGCTCAAGATCATCGCCCGCCCGGTCCGCTCCGCCATCCCCACCTGGGTCGCTTCGCTGGGGCCCAAGAACGTCGAGATGACCGCCACGCTCGCCGACGGTTGGCTGCCGATGTTCTTCCTGCCCGAACGTGCCAAGGACATCTGGGGTGATGCGCTCGCCGCGGGCGCCGCGAACCGGCCGGCCTACCTCGGCCCGCTGCAGATCTCGGCGGGCGGCATGGTCGCCATCGGCGAGGGTGACGACGTGCGCAACCTCCGTGACCTGATCCGGCCGATGGTGGCGCTGTACGTGGGCGGCATGGGCGCCAAGGGCAAGAACTTCTACAACTCGGTCGTCCAGCGCTACGGCTTCGAAAAGGAGGCCGAAGAGATCCAGGACCTCTACCTCGCCGGGCACAAGAATGAAGCCGCGGCGAAGATCCCCACCGAACTGCTCGACTCGCTCAGCCTGTGCGGACCCGAGAGCTACGTGGCCGAGCGGGTCGCCGCCTACCGCGAAGCCGGGGTGACCCACCTGCAGGTCAACCCGGTGCCAGTCGGCGACCAGAGCGCTGCGGACGTGATCTCGAAGCTCAAGGAGATGACCACATGAGCTCACCGTTCATCGAAACCCTCGACCCTCGCACCGGACGGGTGCTGGCCCGGGTGCCGGACCATTCCGCCGAAGACGTCGCCGCCGCGGTGCTCGTCGCCCGCGACAACCAGCGCGCCTGGGCCGCGTTGGGGTTCGCCGAGCGCGCCGACCATCTGCTCGCCGTGCGCGACCTGATGCTCGACCGGGCCGAGACCCTCGTCGACGTGATCGCTTCGGAGACCGGCAAACTGGCTGCCGAAGCGGTCATGACCGAGCTGGTCGCGACCGCCGAGGGGATCGAGCACTACGTCAAGCACGGTGCCGCGGCGCTCGCCGCCGAGAAGGTGCGGCCCGGATCGATGCTCCACAAGAAGGCCTACCGGACCTTCTCGCCGCGGGGCGTGGTCGGCGTGATCAGCCCGTGGAACTACCCCTTCGTCCTCACCATGACCCCGATCGTGTCCGCACTGCTTGCCGGTAACACCGTGGTGTTCAAGCCTTCGGAGATCACCCCGCTGGTGGGACTCGAGATCGCCAAGCTGTTCGGTGAGGTGGGGGAGTACTCGGGCATCGTGACCGCGGTGACCGGGGGCGGGGCCACCGGAGATGCGCTGGTGCGCTCGGGAGTGGACATGGTGTGTTTCACCGGTTCGGTCTCGACGGGCAAGGCGGTGATGGCCGCCGCGGCCGCCAATCTGACCCCGGTCCTTCTGGAGCTGGGTGGCAAGGACCCGATGATCGTGTGCGACGACGCCGACGTGGACCGGGCCGTGGGCGGCGCGCTGTGGTCGTCGTTCTCGAACTCGGGCCAGACCTGCATGGCGACCGAACGGGTGTACGTGGACCGGACCCGCTATGACGAGTTCGTCGACAAGGCCGTGGCGGCGACCCGCCGGATCCGTCAGGGATCCGAGCGCGGCGACGACATCGGATCCATGACCAACGAGGACCAGGTCGCGATGGTCGAACGTCACGTCGCGGACGCGTTGGCCAAGGGAGCCAAGGTGCTCACGGGCGGTCGCCGGGTGTCGGGGCGGGACGGGCTGTGGTACGAACCCACCGTGCTGGTGGGGGTCGACCACTCCATGGAGGTCATGACCGCGGAGACCTTCGGCCCGGTGCTGCCGATCATGGCCGTCGACGGCGACGACGAGGCGGTCCGCCTCGCGAACGACTCGATCTACGGACTGAACTCGTCGGTGTGGACCCGGGACCTGGAACGGGGCCGGCGGATCGCGGACCGCATCGAAGCGGGCAACGTGTGCGTGAACGACGCGATCGTGTCCTACGCGGTGACCGGGCTGCCCTTCGGCGGGGTCAAACAGTCCGGCATCGGTCGGGTCCACGGCGTGGAGGGCCTGCGGGCGTTCTGCGAGTCCAAGTCGGTGCTGGTCGACCGCTTGGGGATGCGGCGCGAAGCATGGTGGTTCCCGGTTCCCAGGAACTTCGGACCCCAGGCGACCCGCCTGCTTCGGCTGCGCTACCGGCGCGGGCTGGCCAACAAGGTCAAGGCGTTGTTGCCTGGCCGACGCAACCCCTGAGCGAGGTTCAGACGTTGTTGCGGTGGATCCGCTCCACGGCGACCCGCACCACGACCCGGTCGCTGCCGATCGGCTGGGCGTAGTCGTCGCCGGTGTAGCGGCGGGAGGCGGCGTCCAGATGGGCGCGGGCGGGGGCACCGCGCACCGAGGTGTCGACCACGCGGCCCCGGGCCTCGATGTAGCGGTAGGGGCTCTCGGCGTCGATGATCGTGAGCGTGACGCGGGGATCCCGCTCGATGTTGCGGAACTTCTGCCGCTCCACCTCGGTGTTGAAGATCAGGTGGTCGTCGTCGGCGTCGACCCACATCAGATGGGTCGAGGGGTGACCATCGGGGCCCAGGGTGGTCAACGCCGCGAAGTTCTGCGCGGTGGCGAACGCCTTCAGATCCGGATCGAGGCTCATGCCGCGAGTCTAGAGAGCACGGCCTCGGCCTCGTCGACGAAGCGGTGCACCAGCTCGCCGGCGGGCACCAGCTCGGTGATCGCGCCCCCGCCCTGACCGGCGGGGTAGAACTCGCGGTCCGGATCGACACCGGGGGTGGCCTCGTCGCCTCCCAGGTGGCTGGCGCCCTCCTGATAGGCCTTGATGAGCTGGGCCGGGAACGGCTCGAGCTCGTCGGGGTTCTCCTCGAAGTGGCGGGTCCACTCCGAGCGGATGACCCGGCAGGTCTTTCCCGTGTAGGCCCGGGTCACCACGGTGCCGTCGTCGGTGAGCTCCAGCAGCTTGTCCTTGAATCCGGTCACGGCGCGGGCCTCCGGAGTGGCGATGAAGCGGGTGCCCACCCAGATCCCGTCGGCGCCGAGGCTGAGCGCCGCAGCCAGACCCCGACCGTCCACGATCCCGCCGGCGGCCACGACGGGCACCTTGTCGCCGACCGCATCCACGATCTGGGGCACCAGCGCCATGGTGGCGATCGCACCGGTGTGTCCGCCGGCCTCGGTGCCCTGGGCCACCACCAGGTCACAGCCCGCTTCGACCGCGGCGATCGCGTGGCGGACCTTGCCGCACATGTTGACCACCAGCAGGTTCTTGTCGTGGCACAGGTCCACCACGTCCCGGGGCACCCCCAGGCCGGCGACGTACACGGTTGCACCGGACGCGGAGATCCGCTCGATCTTGGTCTCCAGCCCCTGGGGCATGGCGGTGAGCAGATCGACCCCGAAGGGTTTGTCGGTGAGTTCCCGGGTGGCCTCGAGCTGCGCGTCGAACTCCTCGTCCTGCATCGTGGAGGCTCCCAGGCAGCCGAAGCCTCCCGCATTGGAGACCGCGGCGGCCAGCTCCGCATAGGAGACGCCGCCCATGCCGGCGAGCATGACGGGGTGTTCGATGTCGAGGATCTCGGTCAATCGGGTGCGCATGCAAGGCGAGCGTATCCGTTCGCCCCGTTTCTTGACCCACCGGTCAGGACGCGTGCAGGTAGGCGCCGTCCCGGCGCAGGAACCGGGGGTGGAGCTGAGACGGCGTGAACAGGACCCCGCGGGGTTCGTCCTCGAAGAGCCACCTGGCGAAGTTGCGTCGGGTCCAGGGGGTGAGCGAAGCGGTGGCGATCGCGGCCCGGGCGCCCTTGCGGTGCTGCAGGGCTCGCTGGAGCAGGTTGGACATGCGCGTGTCGGGTTCCAGGTGGCGGGCCACCCAGTCGGTGTAGGCCGCCTGGCCGGCGGCAACCGAATCGGGGTGGGCCAGGATCGCCCGCGCCGCGGCGCGCCCGCTGCCCAACGCCTGACCGATACCCTCACCGGTCATGGGGTCGCCGAGCGCGGCCGCGTCACCCACGAACCAGGTGCGGTGCGCGGTCAGGGTCGGGCCGGGCAGGCGGGTGGGGATCGGCCAGGCGCGGCGGGAACCCTCGGGGGTCGCGTCGGGGCCGAGGAACGCGCGGATGTGGGGGCGGGTGAGCAGGTCGTCCCAGCGTCGCCGTTCCGCGGCGCCGTCGAGGTGGTCGCCCCGCATGATCCCGAACCCGAAGTTGACCCGCCCGTCCGCGAGCGGGAACGACCAGGCGTAACCGGGCAGCAGGTCGGCGTCGAACCAGATCTTCAACTCGGTCAGGGCCCGGGGCGGTACGCCGGAGAAGTACTGGCGGAACGCGTGCCAGTCGCCCCGGTATCCCTCCAGACGCTCACCGAGTGCCCGGCGCAGCGGTGACCACATCCCGTCGGCCCCCACCACCATCGGGGCCCGCACCGACCCCAGCCCGTCGACCTGCAGCTCGACGTGGTCCGGGTGGGTGGTGGCACCGGTGAGTCCGTGTCCGGTGGCGACCTCGACGCCGACGCTCCGGGCCAGGTCGACGAGCGCCAGGTCCAGTTCGGTGCGTCTGGCGATCGCGGCGAAGGTGCCCCGGCCCCGGGGGAGGGGGAAGACCTCCTGGCGGCCGCGGGGGCCGGTCACCACGATGTCGTCGATGCGGTGCCAGGAGGGGATCGAGGCCGGATCCAGCCCCATCGACTCCAGCAGCCGCAACGCGCTGGTGGTGAGGCCGTCGCCGCAGCACTTGTCGCGGGGAAACGTGGCCTTGTCGACCATGAGCACCCGGCGTCCCGCCCGCGCCAGGGGGATGGCCGCGGCGACCCCGGCGGGACCGGCGCCGACCACGGCGACGTCGATCCGGCTCATCGGCTGCACACCACCCGGGCCGGGTCGTCACGTCCCCTGGGCGACGGGCCGTAGCGTCCGGTGAAGGTGTCGACCCGCTCCAGGCCGTCGTCGAAGACCCGGGTACGTTCGACGGTGGCCTCCAGGCAGGCGTTGCGCGGCCCGTAACGCGCCTCGTTCGTCGTCGACGAGATCGACCGGGTGAAGGGGGTGCCGAACAGTTGGATCCGCACCACGCCGCCCACCCGGTCGGCCCACACCAGCACCCCGTGGGCGGAGGGATTCGCGACGACCAGGTCGGGCTGGGTCCACCCCAGGGTCGCCTCGATTCCCGGACGGACCCCGTCGGGGAGCACCCCGTGGCGGGTCGAGGCCTCGATGTCCAGCCCCGATTCGAACGCCGCTTCGAACAGCGCCGCGGCGATCAGGTCGGTGCCGCCTCCGGAGATCCAGGTGGGCCCGTCGACGGTCGCCACGTCGGCGGCGACGAATCCCCGGTCCGGACTGGGTGCGCCGATCACCGCGTTCAGCGACAACGACCCGCCAGGTTCGATGATCCGGCCCCGCAGCATAGGCAGCGCCCGGTCGACGTTGGCCACCTGGCCGCGGCGATCCGGGATCGGCACGGTGAACTGACCCGGGGCGTCCAGATCGGGCTCGGGCTCGGGCTCGGGCACCGTGGTGGTCGTCGTGGAGGCATCGGGCGGCGGGTCGGGCGACCACAGCACCTGGGTCTGGGGTCCCAGGTCCGCGCCCAGCAGCGTGGTGATCCCCAGCGCACGGGCGTCCTCGGTGGTGAAGTCGGGATCCACCGGGGCCAGGGGCAGATCCGCGGCCGGCGCCCCGTCCTCGAGCGCGGCCAGCACCGCGGCACCCGACCCGGTGTCACAGCACTCTCTGCCGTCGACCTGGGGGACCAGCAGCACCTGGGAGTCCTCGACGGTGAAGGTGGCCGGCACCGGGTCGCTCACCGGTCGGCCGAGCTGGGAGCGGGCGGCGGCCACCACCGCGTCGGTGCGCATCGCCAGGCGGGCGGTGCGCGCCCCCGCGGGCAGCTCCGAGGTGACCCAGCTCCGCAGCATCGGGGGCGTCGCCGTCATCGCCGCGCCGGGGATCGTCAGGACCAGGTCCCGATCGGTGAGCTCCTGGGCCCGCTCGGCGAGCTTGGCGATCTCGGCGTCGGAGACCACCGGTTCGATGGTTTCGGCCACCAGGGGCACCCGCAGCGGCAGGGTGCCGTCCCGGGCCTCGCGTTCGAGTTGGGAGGCGACCCGGTCGGGGTCGAAGCCGTAGCCCACCGCGCCGGGGCTGGTGCCCACGGCGTCGACCGAGCCCACGACCCGGGGTTCGGTCACCGGGGTCTGGCCGGGAAGCTCCGCCAGGGCCTCGGTGAGCCGCGCGCGGTCCAGTTCGATGGTGATCGGCACCGGCCGGGGCCGGAACCACGACGCCAGCCAGTAGATCGGACGCAACGGTGCCGGGTCGCTGCGGGCGACCCGGCGGGCCGAGGACATGGTGGCCTCGGTGTCCAGGTGCAGTCCGATGTCCGCGGCGCTCCGGGTGTGGGTCGTGCCATCCACGACGAACTCGACCACGCCCGTGCCGTACTCGGCGTCGGCCTGCTCCAGGGCGGCTTCGAGCGCGTCGCCCGACAGACGGCCCACGCCGACGGTCTCCACGGTGACGTTGCGGGCCACCCGGTCGCCCAACGTGCCGTAGTCGATCGCCCAGGCGGTGAGGAGCGCGGCGATCACGGCGACCAGGGCGATGGTGAACCACCCTCGCCAGGTGGGCTTGCGCAGGCGAAGCCGGCGCCGAGCCGCGGCGGGCCGGTGGTCGTCGGATGCGGACATGGGTGCGTCCATTCTCCCACGTCGGCAGGCCGATCCCGAGGTCCGCCCATCGGCGGCGACCACGCCGCGCCGGAGGGTGCGGCTACGCTCGCCCGGCGGAAGGCGCCGACGATCACAAAGGGGTCGAGAACGTGAGTCAGTTGTGCAAGGGACGGGTCTGTGTGGTGACCGGAGCCGGTCGGGGGATCGGCCGCGAGCACGCGCTGCTGCTCGCCGAACACGGTGCCAAGGTCGTGGTCAACGACCTCGGTGGTGCCGTCGACGGCGAAGGCGCCGAAGCCGGTCCGGCCCGTCAGGTCGTGGACGAGATCGTCGCGGCCGGCGGTGAGGCGGTGGCCAACACCGACGACATCTCGACCTTCGCCGGTGCCAAGGCGCTGATCGACCAGGCCGTGGAGACCTACGGCGACCTCGACGTGGTGGTCAACAACGCCGGCATCCTTCGGGACCGCATGCTCACGAACATGACCGAGGCCGAGTGGGACGCGGTGATCCAGGTGCACCTCAAGGGCACCTTCGGCCCCAGCCATTTCGCCGCGGCCTACTGGCGGGACCGCTCCAAGGCCGGCCACGACGTGGACGCCCGGATCATCAACACGTCGTCACCTTCGGGGATCTACGGCAACATCGGCCAGACCAACTACGGCGCCGCCAAGGCCGGAATCGCCGCGTTCACGATCATCGCCTCGATGGAGCTCGCCCGCTACGGGGTCACGGCCAACGCGATCGCGCCCGCCGCGCTCACCCGCATGACCGAGAACCTGGGCATGGGCCGGGCCGACGACGAGACCAAGGCCAAGCTGTCGCCCCGCTGGATCGCGCCGATCGTGTGCTGGCTGGCCTCGCCGGAGAGCGCGTCGGTGACCGGGCGCGTGTTCGACGTGACCGGCATCGAGGTGGCCGTGGCCGAGGGCTGGCACAAAGGTCCCAGCGCCCCGGCCCGTCACGACCCCGCCGAACTCGGCCCGCTCATCCTGGACCTGGTCGAACAGGCCCGGCCCAACGCCGACATGTCCGGACGGGTGCCGGCCCCCGACTGATCCCCTGCGGGGTCAGTCTCCGTCGCCGGCAGCCGGGAAGCCTGGCCACGGTTCATAGGAGGGTGGTTCGGACCCGGGGGGATGGTCGTCGTGGATCGTGGTGGCGATGCCGGGATCGAAGAGTACCTCGTCGCCGACCTCGGGTGGTTCGGACCCCAGCACGTAACGTTCGCCGCCCTCGACGTACGCCCACATCCCGGTACCGTCGGCGCCCTGCTCGTCGGGACCTTGCGCGTCCGGATCCCACCACACGACCGTGAAGTCGTCGACGCCCACGAAGTCCGCGTCGGGAAACAGGCCGTGGAACCCGAAGCTGATCCGCGGATGGAGGATGTCGCCGCCGGAGGGGGGATAGCTGAACATCCCGCCCGCGTAGGTGTGGGGGGTCAGGTGCGGTCCGGCCAGGTGCAGGCCCAGGTAGAGGCCCTGCAACTGGGGACCGAGCAGCGCCTGGCTCTTCTTCGCGACCGGCTCGGTGCCGTGATACCACTCGTAGAGCCGCCACGAATCGGCCAGTTCCGGTGCGGTGCGGGCGGCCATGGTGGAGATGCCGAAGGCGTGCGACCACACCTCGGATTCGAACAGGCGGGCAGCCGCGGTCGTGTCGGTGAACGCGGTGCCGGTGATCGCCCACTCGGGCAGGTAGTTCTGGTTGGCCGCCTGGTCGGTCAGGGCCTTGAGCATCAGGGGATCGCCCAGGAACACCACGGTGGTGATCTGGGCGTTCTTGAGTCTTCCGATGATCGTTTGAGCCTGGGTGTTCAACGTCGAGGTGTCCAGCAGATAGGTCTGGATCAGGTCGGCCTCGTAGCCCTTGGACCGGTAGTGCTCGAGGGTCTCGTCGCGCACCGCCTCGAACACCGGCGGATTCTGTTCGTAGTAGACCACCCCGATGCTGCGCTCCCGGTTCCGCAGGCTCGGGGTGCCCGCGTACTGCGCGTCCCGCCCCCACAGGTTGGTGATACCGAAGTCGAACACCGAGCGCACGAACTGTTCGGGTGTGGGCAGGGTGCCCCACATGTAGGGGGCGTTCTTCTGGAAGTCCGACCCGGGCACCGCCAGCCCACAACCCACGCACAGCACCCCGCGGCGGGCCAGCTCGTCCGCGTAGGCGCCCGCTTGGGAGGGTCCCCCGATCGACGCGAACGCCTCGTACTCGGTGGCCACCGCGATCGCGTCCGAGCGCGCCGCGGTGGGATCCACCCCGTTGCCCGAAGCCTGGAACGGCACCAGGTTCACCTTCCGTCCGTACAACTCGTAGATCTCGTTGTAGGCCTCCACGAACCGTTCGGCGGCCTCGGCCATGACCTCGGGGGGATCCAGCACGCCCAGCGCGGCGGCCGTGGAGAACAGATCCTGGGGTGAGGGGACGTAGTAGACCACGGTGATCTCGTCGTCGGTGACTCCCTGGTGGGTCGCGCCGCCGTTGGTGGGATGCTCGTCGCCGCCCCGGTCCCGCCAGACCCCGGTGCCGTCCCAGTCGGGCACACAGGGCGGGGCGTACACCGTGGGCATCGCGACGCGGCCGGTCTCGGGGTCACAATGGTCGCCCCAGTCGTAGTCGTCGACGGTTCCCGCCTCGACCGCGTCGGCGTAGGTGACCGGAAGGACCGAGTTGGCGGTCCAGGTCTCGGGATCGTCCGGATCGAAGCCGGCGGCGTCGGGTCCCGGCGAGGTCGCGCCGCTGTCCTGGGCGCTGGGGCGTCCCTGGACCGAGGCGATCACGCCGACGCCCACGAGCACGGCCACCACCAGGACCAGCGGTCCCCAGGTGACCAGGGGCGACAAGCGCCTGGAGTCCGGTTCGGTCGCGTTCATCGTGGCGGTGCTCCTTGGTCGGCGGGCGGGCCGGTCCGGGCCGGGCGTCCCAGGTACGACTCGACGACCCGGGGGTCGGCCAGGACCTCCTCGGGTGGTCCCGAGGTGACCACGTTGCCCAGGTCGAGCGCGACCATCCGGTCGCCCAGCGCGGTGGCGATGTCCATGTCGTGCTCGACCACCACCAGGGTGGCTCCGAGCGTGGTGCGCAGCGAGCGCAGCATCGCCACCAGAGCCTCGGCCTCGGCGCGGGCCACTCCCGAGGAGGGTTCGTCGAGAAGCAGCAGGCGTGGGGCGTGGGCCAGCGCGGCGGCGATGTCCACCAGGCGGCGTTGACCGGTGGACAGCTCGCCGATGCGGTGGTGGGCGAGCCGGGACAGGCCCATCGAGTCGATCAGTTCGGCCACCCGTTCGGCGGTGGCCGCCTCGGAGAGCTGGCGGACCGGCAGCCGCAGCGCCGCGCTCACCGGGTCGGGCCGGGTGACCCAGCGGTTGGTGGCCACCGCGACGGTCTCGGCGACGGTGAGCGCGGGGAACAGCCGGGAGTCCTGGAACGAACGACCGAGCCCCAACCTTGCCCGGTACGCGGCGCCTCGTGCCGTCACCGGGGTGCCGAACAGTTCCACGGACCCGGCGGTGACCGGGGTGAAGCCGCTGAGCACGTCGAACAGCGTCGTCTTGCCCGCCCCGTTGGGACCGATGACGGTCAGGATCTCACCGTCGTGGACGTCCAGGTCCACGTCGCTGAGCACCGCGGGGCCGTCGAAGAACACCGACACGTCCCGGAGACGGGCCAACAGGGGAATCTCCTCGGAGGTGGCCGAGGGCGCGGTAACCGCCGGGGTCTCGCCGGGGGCGCCGGACAGGTACACCGCGCGGAGCAGGTCGGGCCGGTCCCGCAATTCGGCGGTGGGCCCGGCGAAGCGCACCGCGCCCCGTTCGAGGAAGTACGCACGGTCCGCCAGCGCCAGGGCCACCTCGACGGATTGTTCGACCAGGACCACCGTGGTACCCGAGTCGCGCAGTGCCCGGACCTGATCGACGATGGCGTGGGCGGCCAGGGGAGACAGGCCGAGTGTGAGCTCGTCGATGAGCACCAGTTCGGGGTCGCCGAGCAGCACCATCGCCAGTCCGAGGAGCTGCTGTTGACCTCCGGAGAGGTTCGCGGCCGGTTCGTCACGGCGTTCGGCCAGGATCGGGAACTGTCGGTCGATCTCGGTCAGGCGCCGGCGCAGGGCCGCTTCGTCCCCGCGGCGCAGCCAAGCGGCGACCCGCAGGTTCTCGGCCACCGTCAGGGTCTCGAAGACCGCCCGTCCCCCGGGCATCTGGGCCAGACCGGTCCGGGCGATCGTCGGGGCGGCCACGCCGGTGAGGTCCTGTCCGTCGAAGTGCACCGACCCGGCCGTCATCGGCGCCACACCGCTGACCGCGCGCAACAGGGTGGACTTGCCAGCCCCGTTGGTGCCCAGCACGGCGACGATCTCACCGCGGCGAACCTCCAGGTCGACGCCGAAGAGGATGTCGACGTCGCCGTAGGCGACCCGCACCCCGCGCACCTGCAGCAGTGGGTTCTCTGCCGCTCCGTCGTCCGCGCGCACCGACCCACCGCCGCCCGCTGCGGTCGTCGCCTCGGGAGGTTCTTCGGTGGCCGGGCCCAGCAGGTCGATGCCCAGGGCCGCGGCGCGCCGGTGGGCGAGGCGGTCCCGCAGCCGGTAGATCACCGAGGACAGACCCCCGGGGAACAGCCAGAGCACGACCAGCACGCCCACCGCCGTGGGCAGCAGTTGCCAGTAGCCGCTCAACAACCAGCGACTGCCGTTGAGGTACCCGGCTCCCAGCAGCACCCCGAAGAGCGACCCGACCCCGCCCACGACTGCCGCGGTGAAGATCGTCAGGCTCTCCGCCGGTGCGTAGGTCGCGGCGTCGAAGTTCTGGGCGACGTGGACCAGCAGGAACCCACCCGCCGCGGCCAGCGCACCGGAGATGCCGTAGGCGCCGAGCTTCGCCGTGGCCGCCGACACCGCGTAGGACTGCGCCGTCGCGTCGTTGTCGCGCACCGCCCGGATGGCCCGGCCCACCGCCGACGCCCGGATCCCCACCAGGCCGATGGTGGCCAGTACCAGCACCACCAGACAGAACTCGTACGCACCCAGGGGTCCGGCGATCGACCAGGTCCCGAACGCCGGTTGGGGAACCACCGGGCCCGAGGGGATCCAGTCGAACTGGTTGGGGTCGAACAGGTAACCCGACGCGGCCAGGCCGAAGGCGAGGGTCACCGCCGCGGGCAACAGCCCACTGAACCGCAGCGATGGGAGCCCCACCACCACCCCGGCCAGTGCCCCGGCGACCACCACGATGACCAGGCCGAGGACCACGTCGAGGTTCCACGACACGGTGGTGACCGCGCCCAGCGCGGCGCCCAGGGCGGCGAACCCCATCTGTCCCAACGTGATCTGGCCGGCCCAACCGGTCAGCACCGCGATCGACAGCGCGACGACCCCGAATGCGGCGAGCGTGGCCAGGTCGTACTGCTGGGCCTCGGTGAGCCAGGTGGGCACCACCGCGGCGACCACCACGGCCAGACACGCGGCCACGACCGGTACGCCCCGGCGGCGCAGCGCAGCCGGCAGCGGCCGGGGCTCCAGCGAGGCCAGCCACGAGGACAGCGCGTCACGGTCCGAACGGCGGAGACCGCCCCGGCGGACCAGCATCACCACGGCGATCACCGCGCCCAGCACCGCGTAGACGAAGCTGGGTTGGACCGGGTGGTGCCAGCGTGCCCCCTGGAGCAGCACCCCGAGGCCGACCGCCGAGGCGAGGATCGGGCCGATCCGCTCGAAACCTCCCATCGCCAGAGCCGCCAGCGCGGTCACCAGGGTCACGATCCCCACCGTGGCGTTCAGCGGGAATCCCAGGATCGCGCCCTGCAGGAACACGCCGAGAAACGACAGGACCGCGGCGACGACCCAGGTGATCGACTCCATGCGCAGGACCGGCACCCCGAGCAGCTCGGCCCGGGAGCTCTGTTCGGCCGAGGCCCGGATGGCGATCCCGGTGTCGCTCCGGGCCAGGAACCAACTCACCCCGGCCAGTACCGCCACTCCCAGGATCACCGCGACCAGGTCGTCCGCGTGGAACACCGCGCCCCGGAACTCGACGTCGAAGTCCCAGGGGAAGGCGTAGCCGGTGCGCTCGGCAGACGTGAGGACCTGGGAACCCCACAGGCGGGGCAGCAGGAGCGCGGCGAGGATGCAGAACTGTGCGATCCCGATGGTGGCCACGGTGAGGGTCAGCCGTGGGGCGTCGCGGAATCTGCGGATGACGACGTACTCGGTCGCCAACCCGACCACGACCGCGCCCGCAAGCCCGATGAAGAACCCCGCGAACCAGCTCCAACCCCAGAAGACGCAGAACGCCGCCCCGAACGCGGCCGGCAGCGTGCCCATGTCGGCCTGGGCGAAGTTCAGGACCCGGTTGGATCGCCAGATCAGCGCCAGCCCGAGCGCCACCAGCGCGTTCAACAGCCCCAGGACGACCCCCTGGATCCACACACCGGCGGGCACGCCGTAGAACACCAACTGGATCGCGACCACCGTGAGGGCCGGCCAGTAGGGCGCCACGACTCCGGCGCGGTCGCGCAGCCCGGGGGCGAGGCTCGACACGGCTGCCACGAACCCACTGTAGTGTTACCGCCGGTAGCCGAGAGACTTCGGTCACACGTGGTGGGTCGGGGGGCTCCAGATCACCGTCCCGGATCGAACCGGTCGGTGGCAACCCGCACTAACATCGCCTCGTCGGCAACGTCGAACGGGAGTTCTCGTTGGGGGATTCGTTCACCCACCTGCATCTGCACACCGAATACTCGATGCTCGACGGTGCCGCGCGGGTCGAAGAAGTGGTGGCCGCCGCCGCGGCCGACGGTCAGCCGGCGATCGGGATCACCGACCACGGCAACATGTACGGGATCCTGGACTTCTACCGGGCCTGCCGGAACCACGGGATCAAACCGATCCTCGGAACCGAGGCCTACCAGGCCTACGAATCGCGCCACGAACGCCCCAGCCGGCGAGGTCGCGTGGACGATTCGGGCGGTGACGTCGAGGGCAACCGCAAGCTCTACTACCACCTGACCCTGCTCGCCGAGAACGCCACGGGCTACCGCAATCTGATCCAGCTCTCCAGCCGGGCCTACCTGGAGGGCTACTACTACAAGCCCCGCGTGGACTGGGAACTGCTCTCGGACCATCACGAGGGCATCATCGCCACCACGGGATGCCTGGGCGGCCAGGTGCTCCAGGCGCTGCTGCACGACGACTTCGACGACGCCCTGGCCAAGGCCGCCCGCCTCCAGGACATCTTCGGTCGTGACCACCTGTTCGTGGAACTGCAGGACCACGGCCTGCCCGACCAGCGCCGCACCAACCCCCAGCTCCTCGAGATCGCCCGTCGCATCCAGGCGCCGTTGCTGGCGACCAACGACAGCCACTACACCCACCGCGGCGACGCCACGGCCCACGACGCGCTGTTGTGTGTGCAGACCGGCTCGCTCATGAGCGACCCGAACCGCTTCCACTTCGAAGGGGACGAACACTTCCTCAAGTCCGCCGCGGAGATGCGCGACCTGTTCGCCGAGCTTCCCGAGGCCTGCGACAACACCTTGTGGATCGCCGAACGCTGCGACGTGGAGATCGAGTTCGGCAAGCCGCTGCTGCCCGACTTCCCCCTGCCCGAGGGCTTCAGCGACGACGCCGCGTACCTGCGTCACCTCACCTACGAGGGAGCGAAGACCCGCTGGGACCAACCGCTGGCCGACGCGGTGGTGGAGCGGCTCGACTTCGAACTCGGCGTCATCGCCGACATGGGATTCTCGTCGTACTTCCTGATCACCTGGGACCTGATCCGCCACGCCAAGTCCAACGGGATCCGGGTCGGGCCCGGGCGGGGTTCGGCCGCGGGGTGCGCGGTGGCCTACTGCCTGGAGATCACCGAGCTGGATCCGATCCGTTACGACCTGCTCTTCGAGCGGTTCCTCAACCCCAGCCGGGTCTCGATGCCCGACATCGACATGGACTTCGACTCGCGCTTCCGTGACGAGATGATCCGCTACGCGGCCGAGCGCTACGGCCGTGACCACGTCGCCCAGATCATCACGTTCTCCCAGATCAAGGCCCGGGCCGCGGTGCGCGACGCCGCCCGGGTACTGGGCCATCCCTACGCCGTTGGAGACCGGATCGCCAAGGCCATGCCGCCGCTGATCATGGGTCGGGACACCCCGCTGTACGCGTGTCTGGAGCCGCACCCCAAGTACGCGGACGGCTACAAGATGGCTGCCGAGCTGCGCCAGATGTACGACGAAGACCCCGAGGCCCGGGAAGTGATCGACGTCGCCAAGGGTCTGGAGGGGCTGCGCCGCCAGGACTCCATCCACGCCTCGGCCGTGGTGATCACCAAGGATCCCCTCACCGAGATGCTGCCCATCCAGCGCAAACCCGAATCGGGACAGGACCCCGAGGACGCGCCGGTGGTGACCCAGTACGAGATGCACGGGGTCGAGGATCTGGGTCTGTTGAAGATGGACTTCCTGGGTCTGCGCAACCTGGACGTGATCGCCGACGCCCTGGACGTGATCGCCGAGTTCCGCGGCGAGCATCTGGACATCGACGCCATTCCGCTCGACGACGGCCCCACCTACGAGCTGCTCCAGACCGGCGAGACCATCGGGGTGTTCCAGCTCGAGGGCGGGCCCATGCGGGCGCTGGTCCGTTCGCTGGCGCCCACCAGCTTCGAGGACGTCGCCGCGCTCATCGCCCTGTACCGGCCCGGGCCCATGAGCGCCAACATGCACAACGACTACGCGGACCGCAAGAACGGGCGCAAACCCATCGAGTACCTGCACCCCGACGCCGAGGAGGTCCTGGCCGGCACCTACGGGTTGATGATCTACCAGGAATCGGTGATGCGGATCGCGCAGAAGTTCGCCGGCTACTCCCTGGCCGAGGCCGACAACCTGCGCAAGGCGACCGGCAAGAAGATCCGCGAACTGATCCAGCAGGAACGGGCCAGCTTCGAGGAGGGCTGTGAACGTACCGGTTACGGCCGGGAACTGGGCAAGGCGTGGTTCGACATCATCGAGCCCTTCGCCGACTACGCCTTCAACAAGTCCCACTCCTACGGCTACGGCCTGATCAGCTACCAGACCGCGTACCTCAAGGCGAACTACCCCGCCGAGTACTTCGCCGCGCTGCTCACCAGCGTCAAGACCAACCTCGACAAGGCCGCGGTGTACCTGGCCGAGTGCCGGTCGATGGGTCTGGAGGTGCTGGTCCCCGACGTGAACCGCTCCGCGTCGGACTTCGTGCCCACCCGCACCGCCGAGGGCGAGGTGGTCATCCCCTTCGGACTGTCCGCGGTCCGCAACGTGGGCGAAGGGATCGTCGAGCGCATCATCGCCGAACGCGAGGCGTCGGGGCCCTTCGCCGACTTCTACGACTTCTGTGACCGGGTCGACCCGGCGGCGCTGAACAAGAAGGCCGTCGAATCGTTGATCAAGGCCGGAGCCTTCGACTCGATGGGCCACCCGCGCCAGGGGCTGGTGCTGGTGTACGAGCAGATCCTGGACAAGGCGATCGCCCGCCGCCGCGAACGCGACCAGGGGGTCATGAGCCTGTTCGAGGCCGGTGGGACCGACGACGCCGTGGTCTTCGACGACCACGACGAGATCCCCGACCTCGACTTCGACAAGAAGGTCAAGTTGGCCTTCGAGAAGGAGATGCTCGGGCTGTACGTGTCGGACCACCCGCTGCTCGGCGCCGAGGAGGCCCTGGCTCGGCGCACCGACGCGACCCTCGACGAGATCGACGACCTCGCCGACGGCACGACCCGGACCTTCGGAGGGGTCGTCACCGGGCTGCAACGCAAGTACACCCGCAAGGGTGACCTCATGGCGGTGTTCACCCTGGAGGATCTGCGTTCGGCCATCGAGGTCATGGTGTTTCCCAAGACCATGACCAGCATCGGTCATCTGCTCGCCGACGACGCCGTCGTCGCTCTGCGGGCCCGGGTGGACCGACGCGACGACAATCCCAAGCTCGTCGCGGTCGACGTGCAGCCTTTCGACGGCATCGTCGACGGGGCCCCGCCGCTACGGATCCAGGTGCAGCCCGGGCACCTGGACGACCAGCGCCTCACCCGGCTCAAGGGGATCCTGAGCGAGTTTCCCGGCGAGTCGCGGGTGTTCGTGCACCTGGGAGACACCCAGGTGGTGCGCCTGCCGGTGCGCTACTGCGTGGAGCACGCGGCGCCACTGGTGTCCGAGGTGCGGGTGCTGCTCGGCGCCGACGCCGTGCTGGGCTGATCAGCCGGCGTTCCCGATGACCGGGAAGGGTCGGGCCTCCTCCAGCTCATAGGCCAGCGCCAACAGCGTGGTCTCCGCGCCCCAGGCCGCCGAACACTGCACCGACCCGGGGAGCCCGTCGTCGCCGACGGGGGCGGGCAGGGCGATCGCGGGGCCGCCGCACACGTTGTTGATCGGCGTGAAGCCCACGTAGGCGGCCATCCGGTCGAACAGCTCGTCGAAATCCAGGGTGGGGGACAGGAACCCGATCCGGGGCGTGGGGTGGTTCAACGTCGGGCTCAGCACCACGTCCACCTCGGTGAACATGGCGTCGTAGTCGGCTCGGGCGGCGCGCAGGCGGCGGATCGCGCCGATGGTCCCGCGGCGGTTCTCGTGCCAGCGACGCTGCAGCCCGACCGTGACCCGGTCGAGGCGGTCGCGGTGGAACCCGCCGCGGTGGTTCATGGCCTCCGAGCGCGCCATGAGCACCGCCATGAGCGCCCAGTAGAGGGTGAAGTCCTCGGTGAAGTGGTCTCCGGTGGGCAGGCTGACCTCGTCGACCCGGTGACCGAGTTCTTCGAGGAGTGCGGCGGTCGCCTCGGTCTGTGCCAGGGTCGCCGGGTCGACCGCGACCCCGGTGGGCGAGACGCGGGCGAGTCCGATCCGCAGTCGTTCCCGGGACGGGCCGGTCACCAGACCCACCGGAGGCAGACGACGATTCGACCAGGTGCGTTCCATGGCCCACAGGTGGTGGGCGGCGTCGCGCACGGTGCGGCACAGCGCGCCCTCCGCAGACAGGTTCACCGGCAACTGGCGCGCGCCGTCGCGGTCGCGGGTGCGGCCCCGGGTCGTCTTGAGCCCGACCAGTCCGTTCGCCGCCGCGGGGATGCGGATCGACCCGCCCCCGTCGTTGCCGTGCGCGATGGGAACCGCGCCCGAGGCCACCAGGGCGCCCGCGCCGCCCGAGGAGGCGCCGGCGGAGTGGTCGGGGTTCCAGGGGTTGCGGGTCGCGGTGCCGTCCGCGAACTCGGTGGACGCGGTCAGACCGAACTCGGGCATCGCGGACTTGCCGAGGATCACGAACCCCTGGGCGACGAACTGTGCCGCGGGACCGTTGGTGCGTCGCATCGGGCGCCCTTCGATGGCCGCGGAGCCGTGACGGGCCGGCATCCCGGCCAGCTCGACGTTGTCCTTGAGAAAGGAGGGCACCCCAGCGAAGGGGCCGTCCGCGCCGGGCCGGGTGGCGACCGCGTCGGCTCGGGCGCGGTCGTAGGCGGTGTGGGCCACCGCGCCAAGGGTCGGTTCGACCCGTTCGACCCGCGCGATCGCCGCCTCGGTCGCCTCGAGCGGGCTGACGGCTCCGGAGGTGATGGCCGCGGCGAGCCCCACCGCGTCCAGCTCGCCCAGCGCGTCGTCGCCGAAGGCGTGGACCGGTGCGCCCACCGGCGCTCCTGGCAGATCGGCCGGATCCGGGATCGTTTCAGACATGGGGACGAACGGTAGCGGGCCGGATGGGGCACGGGCCTAGAGTCGACACGAGTGAGCGTTGCCGCACTCGACCCGATGCCGACGGCCTCCCGGGGTCTGGGAAGTGCCGTGCGCGATGCGCTCCCACTGCTCATCGGCATCAGCCTTCTGATGGCGGGCAGCGGGCTCACGTCGACGATGGTGGGGGTCCGGGCCGGGCTGGAAGGGTTCGAACCGTCGATCGTCGGGACCGTGCTGGCGGGCTACTACCTGGGGTACGTGGGCGGGTCGATGTTCGCGCCGCCCGCGATCGTCCGGGTCGGCCACGTGCGGGTGTTCGCGGGCCTGGGCGGGCTCGCCTCGGCGGCGATCTTGGTGCACCTGCTGGTGATCCATCCGGTGAGCTGGTTCCTGCTGCGGGTGGTGGTCGGTCTGTGTGTCTCGGCGCTGTACGTGGTGTGCGAGACCTGGCTGAACGGGGTCACCACCAACCGGTCCCGGGGCAGCCTGTTCGCGATCTACATGGCGGTGATGTCGGCCGCGCTGCTGGGCGGCCAGTTGCTCTACGCCATCGTCGGCGCCCGCGGCTTCGAACCCTTCATCATCGCCGCGGTCCTGGTGTCCCTGGCGGTGGTGCCCGTGTCGCTCGCCGTGTTTCCCTCGCCCGCCCCGGCCCGCCCCGAACCGTTGTCGTTGCGCCGCCTCTACCAGATCGCACCGCTCGGGGTGATCGGGACGATCCTGTCGGGCTTCACCAGCGCTGCCATGCTGACCGCCGGGGTGGTCTACGCGACCGTCGCCGGATTCGACCGGGGCGCCACCGGCGCCTTCGTGGGCGCGGCCCTCGCCGGAGGCGTGCTGCTCCAGGTGCCCCTGGGGCAGTGGTCGGACCGGGTGGACCGCCGTGTGGTGATCGCGGTGGCCGCAGGGGTCGCCGCGGTGGTCGCCGCGCTGGCATCCCAGGTGTCCACCGACCGGCGGCTGCTGCTGATCGCCATCACCACCGTGGCCGGAGGGACGGCGTTCCCGCTGTACGCGCTCAGCATCGCGCACCTGAACGACTACGTGGACGATGCCCTCAAGGTCGCCGCCGGCGCCCGGATGGTACTGCTCAACGGCGTCGGAGCGATCGCAGGCCCGGTGGTCGGCAGCGTCGCGGTGGGTCGGATCTCCCCGGGCGGGCTGTTCGTGGTCATCGCCGTGGCCTACGCGGCGGTCTGCGCGGCCGCCCTGTACCGGATGACCCGGAGGCCCGCGGCCGACGAGGACGATCGGGCCCAGTTCGCGCCGGCGGTGGTGGGCCTGGGGCCGACCTCGATCCTCGGCGTCGACCTGGACCTCGAGGACCGCTTTCCGATCGAGTCCGGTCTGGCGCCCTTCGACGATCTCGAGGTGCACTACGTGGAGTTGGGCTCGGGACCGCCGCTGGTGCTCATCGGCGACGCCCTGGGAGACCAGGGTGACGTCTTCGACGCGGTGCTGCGACCCCTCGCCGCGGACGGCATGCGCGTCATCGCGCCCTCGCTCGGGGTGCACCAGGACCTCGCCGAGACCTGTGATGCGGTGCTCGCGGTGCTCCGGCATCTGGAGCTGTCCTCGGCGACCTTCGTGGGATTCGAGTCCGGTGCCCAGGTGGCTCACAGCCTCGCCGAGGACAGCGGTGACCGCACCGACGCGCTGGTGCTGTTGACCGAGGCCGACACGCTGCGGGACATCGCGATCCAGATGGAGCTGGGCAAACCGGCCCTTGCGCTGGACGCTTCGGTCCTGGCCACCGAACCCGAGCACGTGGCCGACGACATCGCCGAGTTCACCCGGCCCATCGCCGCGACCGTCGCGTTGCAGTGGGAGACCGGTCAGTTCGACCAGGTCGACCTCGACCAGACCGGGGTCGATCAGTCCTCGGAATCGGTGGAGGCCTGAGGCGGCGAGATCAACACCGGGCAGGGCGCTTCGCGGGCCACCTTCTCGGACACCGAACCGCCGAAGAGCCGCTGCCAGGCACCTTTGCCGCTCGAACCGATCACGATGAGGTCCACCCCGGTGCGTTCGGCCTCGGCCACGATGGCGCCGGCGGCGTCGTCGTCGGTGGGGATCAGGCGGGTTTCGAGGATGTCGCCGTCGATCAGATCGGAACGGTTCAGCGCGTTCACCGTGCGGCGCAACGCGGCCTCGCCGGCCGCGACGGACTCGGCGAAGTCCGCTTCGGCCTCGTCATGGGTGAGCAGGGGACCGGCGAACCCGCTGGCGGTCATCGCGGGGTCCTCCTGTTCGGGGATCACCATGGCCAGGAGGACCTCGATCCCGGACTGCAACAGGTCGAGACCCCGGTAGGCGCCTTCGATCGCTGCGTCGGATCCATCGGTGGCTACCAACACCTTCATCGAAGACCTCGACCTTCGTCGCCGTTTCGTGACGGGGATCAGTGTACGCGCCAGCGGCGCTCGCGGTGGGGCGCGCCGGTCACTGCAACCCGGCGAAGCGGCCTCCGTCCACGGGGATGGACACCCCAGTGATGAAGCGGGCCGACGGTGAGCACAGAAATGCCGCGAGGCGCCCGAAATCGTCGGGGTCGCCCAGCTCGCCGGTGGGGATGGCCGCGGCCAGGGGCGCGCGGTCCCCGGCGCCCAGTTCGTCCAGCCGGGGGGTGTCGTGCAGACCAGGTTGCAGCGTGTTCACGGTGACGCCGTCGGCGGCGACCTCCCGGGCGAGGGTCTTGGCGAACGCGGTGACCCCGGCCCGGGCGACGTTCGACAGGATCAGGTCGCCGGCGGGTTCGCGCACCGTTGCCGAGGTGATCGCCAGGACCCGGCCCCAACCCCGGGCCTGCATGTCCGGAACGGCCGCCTCGCACATGGCCACCATCGACAACAGGTTGGTCTGGAGCGCAGCACCGTAGGCGTCGAAGGGCGTCGAGGCGAACCCGCCGGCCGGTGGGCCGCCGGCGTTGGCCACCAGGATGTCCACGCCGCCCAGCGCCGCGTGAGCGTCGGCGACGAAACCGATGGCACCTTCGCGGGTCGACAGGTCGGCGACGATCGGGGTGGCGTCGCCGGCGATACCGTCGGCTGCAGCTTCGAGGCGACGCGGGTCACGCCCGCAGATCGCCACGTGGGCTCCTTCGGCGGCGAGCGCCCGGGCGACACCCAGACCCAGTCCCGAGGAGGCCGCGGCCACCGCCGCGCGGCGTCCGTGCAGTCCCAGGTCCATGGCGTCCGAGGCTAGGCGACACCGCCGCCGGGGACCCGCAGCAACGCGCACAGCGAGGTGCCCGTGGGCATGCGGGTACGCCACCGGACCCCGGGACGTCCCAGCAGCTCCAGCGCGACGTTCACCGGCCCGGGAAGGTCGGGAAACTCGCTGGACCCGGCTGGGTGGCGTCCGACGGAACCGGTCCGTCGCCTCGCGCGCCACCATGCGGCCGGAACCAGCTCCGGGAACAGTCGGCCGGTCTCGACCGCCTCGAGACCGACCGCGTCCACGAGGGCGGCCAGGGTGTCGGGCTCGTAGCGACGGTGGTGACCCAGCACGGTGTCCCACTCCGACCACAGCCGCATCGAGGCGGGCACCGTCACGATGATCCGGGTACCGGGGCGAACCCGATCGGCGACTCGTGACAGAAAGCCGCGATCGTCGGCGACGTGTTCCAACACGTCGAGCAGGGTCACCACGTCGACGTCGGGTGACGGGTCCACCTCGTGGTGGTCGGCGTGGTCTCCGAAGTGCGCGCGCAGCCGCGCCCGCAACTCGGCGATCGGTTCGTCGAAGAGATAGGTCACGTCGGGTCGATGACGGGCCAGAAAATGGCCGAGGACCCCGGCGCCGGCGCCCACGTCGAGCACCCGATGGGGCCCGGGGGGCAGGTGCTCGGAGACGAACCGCCAGCGCAGGCGGTGCCAGAACAATCGGGTCGGATCCTCAGCCTGGGCGAGCAGATGTGCTTGGAGACCATCGGGCATCGCTCTCCTCCAGACCACTCAGCGAGATGCCCCCCGATTGTGCGAAGAGCGCGAACAGGATGATGCAGCACGCGATGCCGATGAACGCGACGACCAGCAGCGCGAGCGAGAGCCCGATCGTCCAGGCACCGACCGACAGGTCCAGGAACGCCCAGGCGCCCAGGAAACCCACCAGAAAGAGTGCAGCCACGACGACCAGCGCGGTGAATCCGCCGAGCGCGCGCAGGGCGATGCGGTCCATGAAGGGCATGAGCATCCGTAGCCCGTGGAGGATGAGGCGGTTGCGGTTCATGCGTGACTGCCCGGCGTAGCGCTCGCCCCGAGGGCAGGGAACGAAGTGCGTGGGCACGTTCAGGGCGATGAACGTCGACGAGTAGCACAGGTCGAAATGCGGGTGGCGCAGCAGGCGGTGGACGACCCCGCCCCGGTAGGCGGCGAAGTTGCCGCTGCGGATCGTGGTGCCGGTGAGGATCCGGAACATCAGCTTGAAGAGGACGTAGAAGCTCTTGAAGGCCAGTGATTCGCGCCGGCGGGTCCGGCAGGCGAGCACGACCGTTCCCGGCGACAGGTCGCCTTCGAGCAGGGGCCCGACCAGCGCGGGCACGTCCGAGGGGCGGTCCTCGCCGTCGGCGTCGAGGGTGAGCACGACGTCGGAAGCAGCGATCGAGGCGCCGATGACCCGCAATCCGTACACCAAGGCACGTTGATGACCCAGGTTGAAGGGGGGTTCCACCACGGACACGTCCGCGCACCCCGACAGCCGACGGATCTCGGGATCCTCACCGGCACGGTCGTCCACCACGACGAAGTGCACCTGGGCCCCCTGGGTCGCAGGCAGCGCACCGAGTTCGGCGAGGACGTCCTCACGCAGACGGAGAAAGGACGGAACATCGTCGTAACAGGGGGTGACGATCCAGATGGTCGGGGCTCGGGAGATGGTCGTCTTCACCTGATCGAACTCGGCCTCGGAGCGCTCGTGACCACCTCGACGACCGCCGATTCGAGCGCGCAGAGGCTGCACTACTGTACCAGAGCCATGTCAGACCGCCCGTTCGTGCTGCGTCTCGTCCGCTGGACGGGACAGGAGCCGAGGCTCGGGTGGTTGCAGGCGTTCGCGGTACTCACGTTGGCGTGTGTGATCTTCCTGTGGGAGCCGCTCACCACGGGGGGTTGGTACGTCGCCGGAGACGTGTCCGGGCTGGGCCCGATCGTCCGCGCCGAGGGCGCCTCCGCAGGTCGCCTCCCCCAGATCGACGTGATCGTCGACCTGCTGCCGTGGTACCAGTTCAGCGGCGACGAGCTCGCGTCCGGCAGGTTCCCGGCCTGGAACCCCTACAACAACTCGGGCGTTCCGCACTTCGCCAACATCCAGACCGCGGTGTTCTCACCGTTCACGATTCCCTTCCACGTCCTGGGGATGCGTCCGGCCCTGATCGTGTCGGTCTACCTGCTCCTGATGACCGCGGGACTGTTCGCCTTCGGGCTGATGCGGCATCTGGGAACGTCCAAGCCGGCCGGGATCGTCACTGCGCTGGTCTACATGTTCACCGGCTACATGATGTTCTGGCTGCACTGGCCCCTGGCGAGTGTCGCCGCGCTGCTCCCGGGCATGCTCTGGGCCGCGAGCGCCGTGGTGCGCGCCCCGGACTGGCGTCGAAGTGTCCGGCGGGGTGTCGCGCTGATGGTGCTGGTCGCTCTCGGAGTGCTCGCCGGCCATCCGGAGACCTTCTTCTTCGGCGTGCTTGCCGTGGCGGTCTGGTCGGTGGTCGCGATCCTGGCGCGTACCCGGGAACCGCGCGCGGTGCTGGCACGTATCGGGGTCCTGGCTGGCGCGGGCCTGGGCGGTCTGGCGCTGGCCGCGGTCCAGTTGGTTCCGTTCCTCGAGTACCTGTTCCAGAGTCCGACCTTCGCCGGGCGGCAGGTGCACGTGTTCCAATCGGTGCGTTGGAGTTGGATCCACGTGTTTCCGCTGGCGCAGGGCTCGCCGACGATGGCGTATGCGGGCCCGTACGGGTTCCACCACGAATTCCACGAGATCACCGTTCTGTACGTGGGCGTGATCGCGCTCGTCCTGGCGGCGGTCGCGGCGGTGTCGACGTTGTGGACCCGACGACGCGCGCCACTGGCCTTCGCAGGCATGGCAGCGGCGATCATGGTCTTTCTCTACGACGTGGCGGGTCTGGGTACCTGGGTGAGTGGCCTTCCCGTCATGTCGTTGATGATGCCCAGCCGTCTGGCCGTGGTCTGGGGGTTCTGTGTTGCCGTCCTGGCGGGATTCGGAGTCGACGCACTTCGGTCCCGGGGAGACGCGCACGAGGGCCTGCGGCGACGTCTCGTCATCGGGCTGGTGGCGTTGGCCGGGTTGGGCGTGGCCGTCCAGGCGTACCGTGCCTGGCACTTCCACGAGTTCGCGGCCTTCGACTCGAACCCGCAGCGCGCCCTTGCCCGGCGGACCCTGACCGACCATCTCGGTTTCGTGGGGGTCTCGTTCGTCATCGGCGCGGTCTGTGTGGTCGGCCTCGCGCTGATCCAGCATCGACGCGCGCAGCGTTTCGCCCTGGCGGGTGTCGTCCTGGTCGTGTTCACCCAGGGGGCATTTCTGCTGCGCGGCCAGAACCCCACCGTGCCCGAAGACCGCTTCATGAACTTCGACCCGCGGTTGGCACGGATCGCCGGGCAGCTCGGCCACAACCAGACGCTCTGGTTCGACCAGGCCCGCCTCATGCCCGATGTCAACCTGTGGATTCCGACCTATTCGCCCGACAACTACGACGTGATCGGGATCGAAACCTACGAGCGCCTCTACCGTGCGATGCTCGACCCACCCCAATCCATCGAGATCGCCGGCGTCGAACTGGGCCTCCTGACCGGCCCCTACGATCCGGCCGACGTCCGGGCACTGCAGACCATGGGTATTCGCCGGGTGGTCTCCAGCCGTGGGTATCCGGCGGTGAGCGAGTCCAATCTCGGCGCGCCCGGCGCCGACGTGGGCGACGACGGGACCGGGCGTCACTCGTTCCGCTGGCATTTCGAGCCGCCCCGCGCGCTCCTGGTGTACACCGAGGGGATCGACGACGGTGGGGTGGTCGAGGCCACCATCTCCGGTGAGGACCTGCCCGGCGAGATCCGCCGCAGGATCGAGATCCACGGAGGTGTCGGAGTGGCGTCGCTGCCCGAGGATCTGCCCGAAGCGGGCGTGCTACACGCCGATCTCGAGTTCGCGGAAATGGCAGGCTCGGACCACCGAATCGATCTGGCTTCGATCGTCGCGAGCCCCCTGGGCGACCTCGAGCTGGAGGCGTCGGTGGACGGCTTCCAGATCTTCCGGGTGCCGGGGCCATCCGGGTTCGTCGTCGCTCCGCCCACCACCCGGTACGTCGACCACAACGACTCGGCCTTCGACGAGATCCTGGCTCCGGACTTCGACCCCATCGGCGAGGTGGTGGTCGAGGACGCCTCCAGGGCCGGAACGGTCAGGGCCGGTTCGGACCCGGGCCGGGTCCGGATCGAGAAGATGACGCCCACGCGGGTGCGCGCCACGGTGACCCGCGACGAGGCGGGCACGGCCCTGTTCACCCAGAACCACTTCCCCGGGTGGCGGGCCACCGTGAACGGCCAAGAGGCGACGGTCCACCGCGCCAACAGCACCTTCATGGCCGTCGACGTCCCCGCCGGTACCTCGACGGTCGAGTTCCGCTTCGAGTCTTCGTCGATCGCGATCGGTTTCGTCGTGTCGACCGTGGCGGCGCTCCTCGCGCTGGCAGCACTGGTGGCCACCCGCGTCGGACGTGGGGATCGGCGATGAGTGTCATCGTCGGCCCGGAGACGGGCGAGCCGGTCCGGCGCAGGCTGCCGTATCTGCCGGCGATGGAGGGAATCAGGGGCTTCACCCTGATCGTGGAGATCTTCACTCACCTGGGTCTGCTGGTGGTCACCTCGGCCTACAGCCTGCTCATGCCCGGCGGCCTGGTTCTCATGTCGGTGTTCTTCGTGCTGAGCGGCTTCTTCATCACGGTCCTGCTGATCCAGGACCACGACCGTCACGGCCGGATCCGCGTCTGGAGGTTTCTGAAAGGGCGGGGCAAGCGCTTGTACCCTCCGTTGCTGCTGATCCTCGTGGTCCACTGGCTGATCGTGTTCCATTACGGGCGGTCCATCGATCTGGAGTGGCGGGACAACCTGTGGGCCCTGACCAACATGATGGATTACCGCTACGCGGTCACCGGAGAGCCGGCACTGGACCGTGCAGAGATGGTGATTCTCTGGAGCATCGGCGTCGAGGTGAAGTTCTACCTGCTGTGGCCCTTCCTGATCGGCGCGTTGCTCCGCTTCGTCGGCGATCTTCGCCGGATCATCCTGGTCCTCGTCGGCATCGCGGTGGCGAGCTCAGCGGTCCGCATCCTGCAGCATCGGGCCTGGGACGACTGGTTGGCGATCTACTTCCGATTCGAAGGTCGGCTGGACGCGTTCGCGATCGGCGCGATTCTGGGCTTCCTCTGGTATCACGACCGGATACCCATGCGCCTCATCCGACGCCTGGCATGGCCGTGCTGGGTGCTCTTCATCGGCGCACTCTGGCTCGTGAACCTTCGGACGACCCACCTGCACTCCTGGGGGATGGTGGCATTCAACCTCGCGGCGTTCGTGGTCATCGCCGCGTGTCTCGACCCGGAATTCCGGGTCTCGAAATGGCTCTCGAACCGCGTCCTCGTCCTGGCGGGACGGACGAGCTTCTCGTTCTACCTGATCCACATCCAGGTCTACATGTGGGTGGTCCTGGAACGGCGGTACCTTCCGATGTGGCAACAGGTGGCGATCGCGCTCGGTGGGACGCTGGTGTTCGGAACGCTCGGGTATCTGCTGGTCGAACGCCCCTTCCTCTCGCCGCATCGGAGGCGTCTCGGAGGAGATGCGGGGCGTCCCCGCCGCTCCCGGGCCCAGCCGATTGCATGAATATGCAAACTTGTGTATGCTCGGGCCCATGTCCATCAGGGTCGGCATCATCGGGGCGTCGGGCTACACCGGCGCCGAGCTCCTGCGCCTGATCGCGGCCCACCCCCATTTCGAGGTCGCCTTCGCCACCGGCGACTCCCAGGCCGGTAACCGGGCGGCCGATCTGTACCCGTCGCTGAGGACTGCCTACGGCGACCTCACGTACGCGACCTGGACTCCGGAGCTCGTCGACGAGGTGGATCTGGTGTTCTGCGCGCTGCCTCACGGCGCCTCCCAGGCCCTCGTCCCCGAGTTGATCGGACGGGTCGACCACGTGGTCGACCTGGCCGCGGACTTCCGCCTGCAGGACGCCTCGCTGTACCCACGCTGGTACGGCGCGGATCACGCCTGCCCCGAGCTGCTCGGACAGTTCGTCTACGGCCTGCCCGAACTGTTCGCCGACCAGCTCGCCGGAGCCCGGCACGTCGCGGTGCCCGGGTGCTATCCCACCACCTCGGTGTTGCCGATCGCGCCCCTGCTGCGCGCCGGGCTGGTGGCGCCCGACCCCGTCATCGTCGATGCCGCCAGCGGCGTCACCGGGGCGGGCCGCGGACCCAAGGCCGCGACGCAGTTCGCGGCGGTGGACGCCAACTTCAACGCCTACGGCGTGTTCGACCACCGCCACACCCCCGAGATCGAACAGACCCTCGGCACCCAGGTGCTGTTCACCCCGCACCTGGTGCCGATGAACCGGGGCATCCTGACCACCTGCTATCTGCGGGCCGCGGACGACTCGGTCACCGGTGCCGAACTGCACGAGGCCCTGGCCGACGCGTATGCGAATTCGCCCTTCGTGACCGTCGTGGACTCCCCGCCCCACACCAAGGCGACCCTGGGATCCAACGTCGCCCACGTCTGGGCCGACCGCGACGAGCGGACCGGCTGGGTCATCGCCATGGGCGCGCTGGACAACCTGGTCAAGGGCGCCTCGGGCCAGGCGGTCCAGTGCGCCAACATCGTGTGCGGCCTGGACGAGACCCTGGGGCTGGCCACCGTGGGACTGGCGCCGTGAGCGTCACCGCGCCGGCGGGGTTCCTCGCCGGGGGAGCGACCTGCGGGCTCAAGGAATCCGGCGCCCCGGATCTGGCCCTGGTGGTGACCGCGGACGGCCAGCCGGTGCCCACCGCAGCGGTGTTCACCGCGAACGCTTTGGCCGCGGCGCCAGTGGTGGTCTCCCGGGACCACCTGCGTCGCAGCAACGGCCACGCGGCCGCCGTGGTGCTCAACAGCGGCAACGCCAACGCCGCGACCGGCGCACCGGGTGAAGCCGCCGCCGAGGCGATGTGCGCGGCCACCGCGCTGGGGCTGGCCCGGATCGCCCAGGAGGTGTTGGTGTGCTCCACCGGGCTCATCGGCCGGCCGCTGCCCGTGACCCGGGTCCTGGAGGCGATCCCGACGCTGGTGTCCACCGCAGGTTCCTCAGCCGAGGATGGCGCGGCCGCCGCCGAGGCGATCCGCACCACCGACACCCGCCGCAAGGAGGCCGTCGCCGAGGCCGGTGCGGCCACCGTGGGCGGCATGGCCAAGGGCGCGGCGATGCTCGCGCCCGACATGGCCACGATGCTGGCCGTGCTGACCACCGACGCGGCGGCGAGCCCCGACGAGCTGCAGCGGACGCTGACCGCGGCGGTCCGGACCTCGTTCAACCGGCTCGACGTCGACGGGGCCACCTCGACCAACGACACCGTGATTCTCATGGCATCGGGGCAGGCCGGACCGGTGGACTCCGACGCACTGTCCGATGCGGTGGCCAAGGTGTGTGCCGATCTCGCCCGCCAGATGGCCGACGACGCGGAAGGCTCCACCAAGACCGTGGTCGTGCAGGTCACCGGTGCGGCCTCCGACGCGGAGGCCGCGACCGTTGCCCGGGCCATCGCCCGGAGCCAGCTCGTCAAGTGCTCCTGGTACGGCGAGGATCCCTACTGGGGCCGGATCGCCAGCGAGGCGGGGAGCGCCGGGGTCAGCTTCGACCCGGAGCGCACCGACATCTCCTACGGCGGCATCACCGTCGCCCGCGGGTGTGTGGACCTGGTCCACGACACCAGCGCGGTCGCTGCGCACATGGCGGGCCGCGAGCTGGTCGTGGGCGTGGACCTTGGTCTGGGCTCCGGTGCCGCCGAGGTGCTCACCAACGACCTCACCCATGCCTACATCGACGAGAACATGGGGACCTCGTGAGCGATTTCGAACCCACCGACCGGGCCGCGGTGCTCGTCGAGGCGCTGCCCTACATCAGGAAGTTCCGCGGCGCGGTGGTGGTGGTCAAGTTCGGCGGCAACGCCATGGGCTCGGACGCGGTCACCCGGGCTCTCGCCGAGAACCTGGTGCTGATGCACGCGGTGGGCCTGCGCCCGGTGCTGGTGCACGGAGGCGGCCCCCAGATCGGCGAGTTCACCGAGCGCCTCGGCATGACCCCGGAGTTCCGCGACGGACTGCGGGTCACCGACTCGGCGACCCTCGAGGTGGCCCGCATGGTGCTGGTCGGCAAGGTCAACCGCGACCTGGTCGCCGCGCTCAACGTGCACGGACCGATCGCGGTGGGGGTCGCCGGAGAGGACGCCGGTCTGATCGCAGCCGAGCCCCGCGACCCGGCCCTGGGCTACGTGGGAGACATCACCTCGGTGAACCCGTCGCTGCTGCACAGTCTGCTGGCCGAGGAGCTCATCCCGGTGGTCTCCACCATCGGCGCCGATGCTGAGGGTCAGGCCTACAACATCAACGCCGACACCGTCGCCGGAGCCCTCGCGGCCGCGGTGGGCGCGGCCAAGCTGATCTACCTGACCGACGTCCCCGGGCTGCTCGCCGACGCGGACGACCCGTCGTCGTTGATCACCGCGGTCACCAGCGACACCCTCGCCGAGATGATCGCCTCCGGGGCCATCGCCGGGGGCATGGTGCCCAAGATCACCGCGTGCATCGAGGCGACCCGGGCCGGGGTGGACAGCGTGCACATCCTGGACGGCCGCCGACCCAACGCGCTGTTGCTGGAGCTGTTCACCGACGCCGGGGTGGGCACCATGATCCTGCCCGCCGACCACGCCGAGCGAGGAGCCGACCATGGCATTTGAAGCCGGTGGACCCCTGATGACCACCTTCGCCCCGACGCCGGTCACCTTCGTGCGCGGCCAGGGCGTGGAACTCTTCGACACCGAGGGTCGGCGTCACCTGGACCTGCTCGGTGGCCTCGCGGTCGCCGCGCTGGGCCACTCCTACGGCCCGGTCGCCGACGCGATCGCCGCCCAGGCCCACGAGCTGACCCACGTGTCCAACCTGTTCGGCAACGCCCACCACGAGGCCGCCGCCGCCCAGCTCGACGCCCTGGTCGGTGGCGGGGGCCGGGTGTTCTTCACCAACTCCGGCGCCGAGGCCAACGAGTGCGCGATCAAACTGGCGCGCCGCTTCGGGGGTCGGGGCCGCCACGAGGTGGTCAGCGCGTACGGCTCGTTCCACGGACGCACCCTGGCGACCCTGCACGCCACGGGCCAGCCCGAAAAACACGAGCGGTTTCAGCCCTTGCCCGAGGGCTTCCGTCACGTCGCCTGGAACGACCTCGACGCGCTCGCCGCGGCGCTGGGTCCGTCGGTCGCGGCGGTGCTGCTCGAGTCGGTCCAGGGCGAGGGTGGGGTCAACCCCGCCACCGCCGAGTACTTCCGTGGGGTCCGGGAACTGTGCGACGAGCGGGGCGTGCTGCTGATCGCCGACGAGATCCAGACCGGTCTGGGACGCACCGGCGAATGGTTCGGGTGCGATCACTTCGGCGTCGAGGCGGACGTGGTCACCGTGGCGAAGGCGCTGGGCAACGGCTTTCCCGTGGGCGCCTGCTGGGCACGGGCCGAGGTCGCCGACGTGTTCGAACCCGGCGACCACGGCACCACCTTCGGTGGCCAGCCCCTGGCCACCGCCGCGGTGCGTGCGACCCTGACCGCGATGGTCGACGAGGACGTGCCCGCCCGGGCCCGGCGGGCCGGCGCCCGGCTCACCGCCGCGCTCGAGGACCTCGATGCGGTGTCCTCGGTGCGGGGACTGGGTCTGCTGCTGGGCGCGGAGCTGCATGGCTCGCACGACGCCCGGGCCGTGGCGCGAGCAGCACTGGACGCCGGGCTGATCGTCAACGCGGTCCGTCCCACGACCCTGCGGTTCGCGCCCAGCCTGCTGATCACCGACGACGAGATCGACGAGGCCGTCCAGATCCTGGCGACGGTCCTGGAAGGAGCCGGCTGATGCGGCATCTGCTGGAGATCGACGACTGTTCGGCCGAGGACCTGCGCGCGATCGTGGAGTTGGCCACCGGTCCCGCACCCCGGCTCCTGGAGGGGCGCGGCGTGGGGCTGGTGTTCGAAAAGCCCTCGACCCGGACCCGCCACTCCACCGAGGTTGCGGTCGTGCAACTCGGAGGCCACCCGGTCACCGTGCAGGGTGCCGAGGTGGGCATCGACTCCCGCGAATCCGCCGAGGACGTCGCCCGCACCCTGAGCTGCTACCACGCCGCGATCGGCGCGCGGGTCTTCGCCCACGACACGGTCGAACGCATCGCCGCGGCTTCCTCGGTGCCGGTGGTCAACCTGCTGTCCGACGCGGCGCATCCGCTGCAGGCGATCGCCGACGTGCTCACGATCCGCGCCGAGTTCGGCTCGCTCGAGGATCGCACCGTGGCCTACGTGGGCGACCCCAACAACGTGTTCCAGTCCCTTGCTCTGGCCACCGGCATGCTGGGCGCCCGGGTCACCCTGGCCGCACCCGGCGCGCATCAGCCCGCAACGGCCGTCCTGGACCGCCTGGCCGCCTCGGGCGTCGAGGTCGCCTGCCACGACCGGCCCGCCGACGCGGTGGCCGGCGCCGACGTGGTCTACACCGACACCTGGGTCTCGATGGGCCAGGAGGCCGAGGCCGACCAGCGACGCCGGGCCTTCGAGGGCTTCACCGTGGACGACGCCCTGCTCGAGCGGGCGGCCGCTCACGTGATCTTCCTGCACTGTCTGCCCGCGCACCGGGGCGAGGAGGTCACCGGCGAGGTGCTGGACGGGCCCCGCAGCCGCATCTGGGTCCAGGCCGTCAACCGCATGCACGCCGCGCGGGCGGTGCTGTGGTGGTTGCTGGATCAGGCGGGCTGAACCGGCCGTGTCCAAGACCCGTCGCCAACACCGGATCGTCGAGCTGCTCGGCACCGAATCGGTCAGGAACCAGGCCGAGCTGGTCGCGCTGCTCGCCGCGGAGGGGATCGTCGCCACCCAGGCGACGGTGTCCCGGGATCTCGACGAGATCGGGGCGATCAAGGTGCGCGCCGAGGAAGGCACGAGCGTCTACGCGGTACCCGAGCTGCCCTTCGCCCGGCGCAGCGGGGTGGCCGGGCTGCAGCGGGTTCTGGGTGACTGGGCGGTGTCGATCGACCATTCCGCCAACCTGGTCGTGATCCGGACCCCGCCCGGTTCGGCCCACGTGGTCGGCTCGGCGCTGGATCAGGCGGGCCTGGAGGGGGTGCTGGGCAACGTCAGCGGTGACGACACCGTCCTGGTGGTGGCCACCGATTCCGATGGGGGTGCAACACTGGCATCGCGGCTGGGCGAGCTGGCCCGACTGGATGCCCCGAAAGCGAGGAGCAACCCGTGACCAAGAGAGTCGTACTCGCCTACAGCGGTGGACTGGACACCTCGGTCGCCGTGCGCTGGATGATCGACAACTGGGGCGTGGAGGTCATCGCCCTGGCCGTCGACGTGGGCCAAGCCGGGGAGGACTGGGACGTGGTGCGCGACCGGGCGACCGCGGCCGGAGCGACCGCCGCGGAGGTCGTCGACGCCCGCGCCGAGTTCGCCGAGGCCTATGTGGCACCCGCGCTGGCCGCCAACGCCATGTACGAAGGCCGCTATCCGCTGGTGTCGGCGTTGAGCCGGCCGGTGATCACCCGCCACCTGGTGGACGCGGCGCGTCGACACGGGGCCTCCGCGGTGGCTCACGGCTGCACCGGCAAGGGCAACGACCAGGTCCGCTTCGAGGTGGGGGTGCGGTCGCTCGCGCCGGACCTCGAGGTGCTCGCACCGGTGCGGGGCTGGGGCATGAACCGTGAGGAGTCGATCCTCTACGCCCACCGCAACGGCATTCCGATCCGGGCCACCAAGGAGAAGGTGTACTCCATCGACGACAACCTGTGGGGCCGCGCCATCGAATGCGGCGAAATGGAGGACCCCTGGCGGGTGCCGCCTCCGGGCGTGTGGAAGCTCACGGTGCCCACGGCCACCGAGCCACGCGACGTGGTCGTCGGCTTCGAGCGGGGCCGGCCGGTGGCCGTCGACGGCGAGTCCCTCGACATGCTCACGATCATCGACCGGCTGAACGAGCTGGTGGGTTCCTATGGCTGGGGCCGGATCGACATGGTCGAGAACCGACGGGTGGGGATCAAGTCGCGGGAGACCTACGAGTGCCCGGCGTCGCTCGCGCTGATCATGGCGCACAAGGATCTGGAGTCGATCTGTCTGGAACGGGACCTTGACCGTGAAAAGGCCCGCCTGGAGCCCCGCTACGCGGAGTTGATCTACGACGGGTTGTGGTTCTCGCCGCTCAAGGAGGCTCTCGACGCGTTCGTGGAGTCCTCCCAACGCTTCGTCACCGGCGAGGTCCGCCTCCACCTGAGCCCGGGGTCGTGCACGGTCACCGGCCGGCGCAGCCCCCACAGCCTCTACGACCACGGCCTGGCGACCTACGACGCGGGCGACACCTTCGATCACGCCGACTCGGCCGGGTTCGTGCGCCTGTGGGGTCTCGGCCTGGAGACCTGGTCGGCGCGTCAGGGGCCCGGCGCGTCCCGGGAGGGCGCCGCATGAGCACCCTGTGGCACGGCCGTTTCACCGACGGCCCCTCCGACGAACTGCTCGCCTACACCGTGAGCCTGCCCTACGACCGGCGTCTGGCCGCGGACGACATCGCCGGTTCCCGGGCCCACGTGCGTGGCCTGGCACGGGTCGGGATCCTGGGATCCGACGAGGCCGACGCGGTGCTGGCCGCGTTGGATCAGGTGGAGGCGGAGCTGAACGCGGGAGAGTTCAGCTTCGAAGCGTCCGACGAGGACATCCACACCGCGGTGGAACGCCGGGTCACCGAGATCGCCGGACCCGCCGGTGCCAAATTGCACACCGGTCGGAGCCGCAACGATCAGGTCGCCACCGACCTGCGCCTGTACGCCCGTCGGTCCATCGACGGCATCGTCGAGCGGATCCTGGCCTTCCAGGACGTCCTGCTGGAAGCCGCCGCCGCGGCCGGTGAGATCTACCTGCCCGGCTACACCCACCTGCAGCGTGCCCAGCCGGTGTTGCTGGCCCACCACCTGCTGGCGCACGGCTGGGCGTTCGCCCGGGACGTCGACCGGCTGCTGTCCACCCGTCGGCGGCTGAACGTGTCGCCGCTCGGTGCCGGGGCCCTGGCGGGATCCTCGCTGCCCCTCGACCCCCACGGGGTCGCCGCTGAGCTGCGCTTCGACGCGCCCTTCGAGAACTCCCTCGACGCGGTGGGAGACCGCGACTTCGTGGCCGAGGTGCTCTTCGATCTCGCGTTGGTGGCGGTGCACCTGTCCCGGATCGGTGAGGAGGTGGTGCTGTGGTCATCGGCGGAGTTCGGATTCCTGGAGCTCGACGAGCGGTACTCCACCGGCTCGTCGATGCTTCCTCAGAAGAAGAACCCCGACATCGCCGAACTGGCCCGGGGCAAGGCCGGTCGCCTGATCGGTCACCTCTCGGGCATCCTGGCCACGCTCAAGGGGCTGCCCCTCGCCTACAACCGGGACCTGCAGGAGGACAAGGAACCCCTGTTCGACGCGGTCGACCAGATCGATCTGGCGTTGGGCGCGCTCACCGGGCTGGTGTCCACCGCGACCCCGTCGGTGGAGCGCATGCAGCAGGCCGCGGACTCTCCGTACCTGGTAGCCACCGACCTGGCCGAGTGGCTGGTCGAGCGCGGCATGCCCTTCCGTGCGGCCCACGCGGTCGTCGGCGGACTGGTGCGCGACTCGATCGAACGCCATGTACCGCTCGCCGAACTGGTGGGCGCCCATCCGGACCTGGGCGCCGAGGCGGTGCGGCTGCTCGAACCCGGGGTGGCGGTCCGTCGCCGGCGGACGCCCGGCGGCGCCGGACCCGAACCGGTGGCCACCCAGCGCGAAGCGTTCCGGGCCCGCATCGAAGCCGACCGGCTCCGCGCGACCTCCCGGTGAGCCGGATTCCCCGGGCGTTTCTGGCGCGGGACCCTCTCGAGGTGGCACCCGACCTGCTCGGTTGCCGCCTGGTGCGGGTCGACGACCAGGGACGGCGTCGTGTGGGGCGGATCGTCGAGGTCGAGGCGTACCGGGGCCGCGACGACCCCGCCTCCCACGCCTACCGGGGCCCCACTCCCCGCACCGCGGTGATGTTCGGGCGCGCCGGTCACCTGTACGTGTACCGGTCCTACGGGATCCACTGGTGCGCCAACGTCGTCTGTGGAGACGACGGTGTGGCCGCCGCGGTGCTGGTCCGGGCCCTGGAACCGCGCGCGGGCATCGAGGCGATGTTCGCCGATCGGCCCGTGGCCCGACGCCGGACGGACCTCGCAAGCGGTCCGGGCCGCGCGTGCGCGGCGATGGCGATCGACGGAGCCGACGACGGCGCCGACCTGTGCGCCCGCGGGACGCGCATCCGGCTGCTGGACCCCGTCGGCCCCGTGGGGCCGGTGGTCCAGGGGCCCCGCATCGGGATCAGCGCGGCCACCGAGTGGCCCTGGCGCTACTGGATCGAGGAGAACCCGCACGTGTCCGGGCCCCGGCGCCCTCCGGCGGTCACATGTCGCCGGGAGTGGCGCAGTCCATGATGTCGTTGGCCTTGGCGGTGACGTCGATGGCGTCGCTCACCCAGCCGCCGTGGACCTCGCTCATCAGGGGAGCGGCCATGGGGTCACTCAGCAGCGCCTCGGCGAAGTCGCGGCGGTCCTGCAGGTAGATCTCCCAGTCGTCCAGGAACCCGTCGACCACGATCTGGTCGGATTCCCGGGTCGGGGTGGGCAGGTCCCGCAGCTCGGTCACCATCTTCTCCAGCGCCACCGTGCCCCGATCGAGCAGTTCCGAGCGGTCCGCTGGGGTCTCAGCGGTCGAGGCGTTGGGCAGGTTCTCGATCGTTCGAGCCGCGGGAGCACAGATCGTCTCGGCCTGGGCGACCCAGGCCTTGTCGTAGAGCTCCACCGGGTTGCGTTCGGTGAAGAAGCCCGAGAACACCGCGGTCCAGAAGATCGCCATGAGCACGAAGAACCCGATGCCCGCGGTCAGGGCCCACTTCCTGGGACGGTAGTCCTCGTCCATCGGGTCGGCCATCGCCCCATCGTTGCAAGCCCGACCGGGGGTTCCCCAATCGACTCGCCGAGCCTCCGGATGCGACGATGAGAGGGTGCCGACGACGAACGCGCTCCTCGAGGACCTGACCGCCCGCGACCTGCTCCAGGACCACACCGATCTCGGGGCCCTGGGCGCCCGGCTGGCCCAGGGACCGGTGACGCTCTACTGCGGCTTCGATCCCACCGCCGACAGCCTGCACGTCGGGCACCTGCTGGGTCTGGTGGGGCTGCGCCGGTTCGCCCGGGCCGGGCACCGTCCGCTCGCGCTGATCGGAGGCGCCACCGGGATGATCGGGGATCCCAGCGGGCGCTCCACCGAACGCAACCTGCTCGACGCGGCCCAGTTGGAGGCCAACAAGGCCGGGATCGCCGCGCAGATCGACTGCCTCATGGGCACCGACACCTCCTGGGAACTCGTCGACAACGCCACCTGGACCGCCGATCTGGGCCTGCTGGAGTTCCTGCGCGACGTGGGCAAGCACGCCACGGTCAATCAGATGATCGCCCGCGAGTCGGTCCGGGGCCGCATGGAGACCGACCAGGGCATCTCCTTCACCGAGTTCAGCTACCAGCTCCTCCAGGCCCACGACTACTGGTGGCTGGCCGAACACCACGGCTGTGAACTGCAGGTGGGTGGGTCCGACCAGTGGGGCAACATCGTCGCCGGCATCGACCTGATCCGACGGCGTGCCGGGCGCGCCGTGCACGGCCTGACCTGGCCGCTGCTGCTGCGGGCCGACGGGACCAAGTTCGGCAAGTCCGCCGACGGCGACACCATCTGGCTGGATCCGCGCCGCACGAGTCCGTACCGATTCTGGCAGTACTTCGTGCAGATCACGGACGACGACGTGGCCGCGTTGCTGTACCGACTGACCCACGTGTCGACCACCGAGATCGCCGAGGTGCTCGAGGCGCACCGCGCCGTGCCCGCACAGCGGGGCGCGCAACGCCGCCTCGCGGACGAGGTGACCACGATGGTGCACGGGTCCGCAGCCGCCGATCAGGCCCGGCGCGCCGCCGAGGTGCTCTTCGGCGGCTCGGTCACCGAAGCGTCCGCCGAGGTGCTGGCGGTGTTGGTCGACGAGGTACCGACCTGGCGGGTGGACCGGCGCGAGCTGGCCGGGACCCTTCCCATGGTCGAGGTGTTCCGCCGCAGCGGTCTGGGCACGTCCAACAAGGAGGCACGCCGTACGCTGGACCAGGGCGGCGGCTACTGCAACGACCGGCGCGTCGACGCCTCGGCGACCCTGGGAACCGACGATCTGCTGCACGACCGGTACGCCCTGTTGCGGCGCGGACGCCGGGCGTGGGCCCTGGTGGTGGCCACCGATCCGCACGATTTGGACGCCACCGGAGACTCCGCCTAGGTTGTGCCCCTGCCACCGCAGCACCCCAGGTGCACCGGGAGTTGAATCCCACCCACCGAGGCGCTACAGTGGCACTCCGCTCATCGGGCCCACTCAGTGGCCGGGTGAGCCAACTGCACCGATGAGGTCCCCGACCTCAAGTGCAGTGAGCAGACGCTCCTTGAAAACGGAAGAGAGGACGAAGCGAGTGCGGGCGACGCGC
>CAYVAS010000020.1:0-39935 GCA_964449375.1 uncultured Iamiaceae bacterium
AGGCGCCGGCGAAGAAGACCGCGGCCAAGAAGTCCGCGGCGAAGAAGGCGCCGGCGAAGAAGACCGCGGCGAAGAAGGCTCCCGCGAAGAAGACCGCGGCCAAGAAGACCGCGGCGAAGAAGGCGCCGGCGAAGAAGTCCGCGGCCAAGAAGGCGCCGGCGAAGAAGTAGCGCTACGCACCTCTGCGTTCTGGTCGGTACCCGACGGTTCTGAGAGACTGACGGCGTGCGCATCGCCACGTGGAACGTCAACTCGCTCAACGCGCGTATGGAGCGGGTCGAGGCGTGGATCGACGACGTCGGTCCCGACGTGCTGTGTCTGCAGGAAACCAAGATGACCGACGAGGCGTTCCCGCACGACGCGTTCGCCGCGATGGGGTATGCATGCGTCCACCACGGAGAGGGCCGGTGGAACGGGGTCGCGATCCTGTCACGGGTCGGTCTCACCGACCCGATGGCCGGGTTCACCGACGCCGACGAACCCGACACCGACGCTCGACTGGTGTGGGCGACCTGCGCGGGGATCCGGATCGCGAGCGCGTACGTGCCCAACGGCCGGTCGCTCGACCACGACCACTACCGCTACAAGCTCGCTTGGCTCTCCCGGCTGCGGGGAATGCTCGAAGCGACCCACGAACCGTCGGAACCGCTGATGGTGCTGGGGGACTTCAACGTCGCGCCCGCCGACCGCGACGTGTGGGATCCGGCCCAGTACGTGGGGACCACCCATACCAGTCCGGCCGAACGTGAAGCCCTGGCCGCCCTGGAGGGCTGGGGACTGGTGGACGTGTTCCGCTCCCGCTACGACCAGGACGGATTGTTCTCGTGGTGGGACTACCGGGGCGGCAACTTCCACCGCCGGCGGGGCATGCGCATCGACCTCGTCGAGGCGACCGTGCCCGTCGTCGAGCGGGTCACCTACGCGGTGATCGACCGCAACGCCCGAAAGGGCGAACGACCATCGGACCACGCTCCCGTCATCGTCGATCTGGCTGACGCCTAGATGCTCGTCTCCCTGAGTGAGCACCAGCTGCTCATCTTCTGGATCCAGTTCGCCGCGCTGGTGGGGCTGGGTCGGATCCTGGGCCTCGGCCTGCGCCGGATCGGCCAGCCCAGCGTCATCGGCGAGCTCGCCGCGGGGCTCATCCTGGGCCCGTCGGTGTTCGGCCAGCTCTGGCCGTCGGGGTTCGAATGGTTTCTGCCCAACGACGACATGCAGGGAGCCGCGATCGTCGCGGTGAGCTGGGTGGGCGCCGCGCTCCTCCTCGTGGTGACCGGCTTCGAGACCGACCTGGCGCTGATCGCCCGGTTCCGCCGGGCCGCGACCTCGGTCGCGGTGGGCAGCCTGATCGTGCCCTTCGTCGGGGGCCTGGCGGTCGGTGCGCTGCTGCCCGGGATGTTCCGCGCCGCCGGCGCCCAGGAGGTCGTGTTCATCCTGTTCATCGCGACCGCGCTGAGCATCTCGTCGCTCCCGGTGGTGGCCAAGATCCTTGGCGAGATGCGCCTGCTGCGCCGTAACTTCGGGCAGATCAACCTGGCCGCCGGCATGGCCAACGACGCGGTCGGTTGGCTGATGCTGGGGATCATCTCGGGTCTCGCGGCCTCGGGAGCGGTGTCGCTGTTCAGCGTCGGTCGGACCATCGGCGGGATGATCCTGTTCCTGGTGGTGTCGTTCTTCGTGGGCCGGCCGCTCATCGACCTGTTCCTGCGTCGGACCCGGACCAGCCAGTCCGGCGCCGATGGTGGGCTGATGGTGTCGATGCTGGCGATGCTGGCGTTCTGTGTGCTCGGCCAGGCCCTGGGCATCGAAGCGGTCCTGGGCGCGTTCGTCGCGGGCATCCTGTTGGGGCAGTCACGGTTCCAGCACGAGGGCATGCGGGAACGTATCGAGGGGCTCACCATGGCCCTGTTCGCGCCCTTGTTCTTCGCGACGGCCGGTCTGCGGGTCGATCTCAGCCTGCTTGCCGATGCCCGCGTCCTGTTCTGGGCGGTGGTGGTGATCGTGGTCGCCAGCGTCGCAAAGTTCCTGGGTGCCTACGCCGGCGCCAAGATGGCGGGGCTGAGCAACCAGGAGGGGGTCGCACTCGGAGCCGGACTGAACGCGCGTGGGGCGATGGAGGTGATCATCGCCACGGTCGGTCTGGGCATGGGCGTGCTCAACGACGCCTCCTACACGATCATCGTGTTGATGGCGATGGTGACCTCGATGGCGACTCCGCCGACGCTGCGCCTGGCGGTGCGCAATTTCGTGGGCAGCGACGAGGAGAAGGCCCGTCTGGAACAGGAGGAGAAGCTCTCCACCAACCTCGTGGTCAAGAACCGGCGCCTCCTGCTGCCCAGCCGGGGTCTGCCCAACTCCATCGTGGCCGCCCAGGTGCTGCACCTGGCCTGGCCCCAGGATGCCCCGGTCACGGTGCTGTCGGTGGGCCCGGACGCTCCGGAGATGGATCCGGTCCTCAACGTGTTCGACGGCCGCGACCTGGAGGTGCGCCAGGTCACGGACCACGACGCGGTCAGAGCCATCCTGGACGAGTCCAAGCTGGGCTTCGGCACGATCGGCATGGGGGTGATGGACACTCCCAAGCCCGGGCAGGTGCTCTCGGCGGTGGCCGACGACCTGCTGGCCAATTCCCAGCTTCCCATGGTCGTGGTCCGTCGCGCCCGCCATCAGCAGACCCGGCTGCCGAGCTTCTTCACCCGGTGCGTCGTGCCGGTGTCGGGGTCCCGATCCTCACGGGCCGCCCAGGAGGTGGCCGGCAACCTGGGCGCCAACCTGGGCACCGAGCTGCTGTTGACCCACGTGGTGAGCCGTGCCGACGGTGGCGACGCGGACCGGCCCGGCCTGTCGATCCTGGCTGCCGCCGAGGGGTATGTGCGGGATCTGGGTGCCCAGTCGCGATCGATCCTGCGTCACGGCGTGTCGGTGACCGACGAGCTCGTCCGGCTCGCCGAGGTCGAGGAGGCGGACCTGGTGGTCGTGGGTGCGACGGCCCGCAGCCTGGACGGTCGTGCCTACCTGGGCCACACCATCGAGGAGCTCCTGGTGCGCTGTGACGCCACCGTGGTGGTGGTGGCCATTCCCGACACCGAGAGCTCCACCGAGGTGCCCAAGGTGCCAAAGGCCTCCAAGGCGACCGGATCCTGAGGGACCCGGGCGCACAGGTCGGTCGCCACGTTCGGTTCAGGGCACGAAGTCGGGAACGGCGCGGGCCTGGGAATCCAGTTCGTTGCGCAGTCCGTCCATGAGCACTCGTTCGACCTGGCCGGCAACCAACGGCGCCCGCACGTGCAGTTCGGTCGCCACCGTGCGCAGGGACCGGCCCTCGCCGTCGGGGTCGACGCGGTACCGGCCCCGGCACCGCAGCCGGTCCGGGTAGTGGTCGGGAAGGATCCGGAACTTGACCCGCCCGGAGGCCAGGTCGTGTTCGGTCTCCTGGATCCAGGTGAGCCGGGCCGGATCCAGGATCGCCCGGGCCGCCGCGTTCAGGTCTCCGGTGAAGGCGAACCTGATCCGGAGGTGGACCAGCGAGTCCTCGATGCGGTGGTCGACCAGCTCCACCGCGGTGATCGCCTCGGAGCTCTCCCGGGTCAGGTAGAACCGCGGGTCGGCGAGCACATCCGAGGCGGCGGCTGCGGGCGCCCCGATGCGCTGGGTGTCGGTCGATTTCACCGCGACCCCCCGGCATGGAGCACCTCGAGCAGCGCGGTGCCGAAGTGGTCGGCTTTGCTGACACCGATCCCCGGCACGCGACCCAGCCCCTCCCGGTCGCGCGGTGCCCGACGGATCAGCTCGTCGAGGGCCGCGTCGGTGATGACCACCTCCACCGGCACATCGGCGGCCCGTGCCGTCGCGGTCCGCCACCGTTCCAGTCTGGCTCTGGCGGACTCCGGTTCGCCCGGAGTGGGGTCGAGCGCGGCGGCCGGAGCGGGCTCCAAGGAGGCACGGCGCGGGGTGGACGACGGGGCGACTTCGGCTCGAATTCCGGTGAGCCACCGGGACGGCCGCCGTTCCAGCACCCGGGTACCGAAGGTCCGCCGCCGGGCCCAGGTCAGGTGGAGCCGGCGCGCCGCGCGGCTGGTCGCCACGTAGAGCAGACGACGTTCCTCGGCGAGCTCGGCGTCGGTCCGGGCGTGGTGGTCCGGCACCAGGCCCTCCTCGAGGCCGGCGAGGTGGACGATGGGCCACTCGAGACCCTTGGCGCTGTGGAACGTCGCCACCCGGACCGCGTCGGCGTCGTCGGGTCCGGTGTGGGTGACCACCGGGATCCGGGCCCGCTCGAGGACCTCGACGATCGGTCGGGTCTGGGCGTGGGTGCGCACCAGCACCGCCTGGGACGACCAGCGATGCCCGGGCAGGTGTTCGGCACGGAGGGCCCGGGCGATCGCGAGCGCCTCGTCGTGCTCGTCCTCCCAGATGCTCAGCGTGCTCGTCGCCGGTCCACCGTTCGACCCGTTGCGGGCGCCGGTGTTGAGCGCAGCGCCCGCGATCCGGACGATCTCGGCGCTGGAGCGGTGGTTCGTGGACAGCTCCAGGACCGTGGCACCGGGGTGACGTTCGGCGAACCCGGTCAGGAACCGGGCGTCGGCCCCGTTGAAGCCGTAGATGGCCTGATTGGGGTCTCCCACCACGAACAGATCCTTCCGGTCGCCCAGCCAGGCCTCCAGCAGACGCTGCTGTGCGGGGTTGACGTCCTGGTACTCGTCGACGAAGAAGTGGCGGTACCGCCAGTGCTGGGCACGCCGGAACGCCGGGTCGGATTCGAGCAGGTCTGCGCAGGTGCTGATCAGGTCGTCGAAGTCCAGCACCCCACGGCGGCGTTTCCGTTGCCGGTACGCGTCGAAGATCTCGGCGATGCGGTCCGGGTCGACCGGTGGTCGCCGCCCGTGCCGCTGGGACGCCGCGGGGTAGCCGCCGGGTTCCACGCCGCGCGCGGTGGCCCAGGTGATCTCGGTCGCGATCGCGGCCCCAGCACCCCGCAGGCGGGTGGGGATCACCGCGTCGAGGAGTTCCCGAGGGTGCTCGAGCACGACCGGTGGGGCGAGACGGTGCTCGGTCCGGTGGTCGCGGATCATCCGCAGCGCGATCGCGTGAAAGGTGCCGGTGGTGCCGGTGTCCCGTCCCAGCAGCGCTCCCAGTCGCTCGGTGAGCTCACCGGCGGCCCGGGTGGTGAAGGTGATGGCCAGCACCCGCCGGACGTCCAGGTCGCCGCGCTGGGCCCGCCAGGCGATGCGCCGGGTGATGACCCGGGTCTTGCCCGAGCCGGCCGGCGCGAGCACCGCCACCGGGTCGGTGGGGTTCGTCACCGCGGCGAGTTGGGCCTCGTCGAGTCCTCGCAGCAGCTCCACGTCCACCATCGTGCCACGGCGCAGTGACACGCAGCGCCGATGAGCGCTCGATGGATCGCTCGTATACTCGCCCTCGTGAGCTTTCCGCGGAAACACCTGAACGAGGGCGAGGTCCTGGTTCTGGATCTGCACCCCCACTGGATCTACCTGGCGCCGTCGGTCGGCGCGCTGCTCGTCGCGGTCGTCGTGGCGCTGCTGGTGATCTTCGGGCTCGACGACGGCACCCTCAAGACGGTGCTGCGTCCGGTCATGGGCGTGATCGTGCTGGGACTGTTGGTGTGGTTCGGGATCCGCTACGCGAAGTGGCTGACCACCGAGTTCGCGGTCAGCAACCACCGGGTGATGTCCCGGTGGGGGGTGCTCTCCAAGCACGGACGGCAGATTCCCCTGGAGCGCATCAACACCGTGGAGTTCAGCCAGACGCTTGTGGAGCGGATCATCGGTGCCGGGCACATCGGCATCGAATCGGCCAGCGACGGGGGGCGTGAGGAGTTCGCCGACATCCGCAACCCCGACGAGGTCCAGCGCGAGATCTACGTGCAGATCCGCGCGAACGTCGACCGGCGCCACGGCCCCCCGGGCGTGGCCCAGCCCCAGGCGGCACCGGCCGCGCCCCAGCCGGGAACCCAACCGCCGGGCGTGCCCGGCCATGTGGCCGGCGGTGTCGGGGCCACGATGCAGACCCCCTCGCCCCACGGTTCGGCCGGGTCGGTGGCCGACCAGCTCACCAAGCTCGACGAGCTGCGCCGCAACGGGGTGCTCAGCGAGGCCGAGTTCCAGGCTCAGAAGGCCCGGCTGCTGGGGTCCTGAACGCTCCCCGCGACGGGGTCACCGCCGCGGCGGCGGGCAGCGCCCCGGGTTCACACAGCGCCACCACACAGCCACCGAATCCGGCGCCGGTCAGGCGCGCCCCGTACACCCCGGGCGTTGCGGCGAGCGCGTCGACGACCTCGTCGAGGACCGGGGTGGACACCTCGAAGTCGTCACGCAGCGACCGGTGCGACGCGAACATCGCCTCTCCCACCGTGGCCAGGTCGCCGCGCCGCAGCGCCTTGGCTGCGGTCATGACCCGCCGGTTCTCCGAGACCACGTGCCGGGCCCGCCGCCGCAGCGTTGGGTCCGACAGGGCTTCCACGTCGTCCAGGGACGCGTCGCGCAGCGGCCCGACGTGCTCGGCGGCGGCCTCGCACGCGGCTCGCCGTTCGGCGTAGGCCGATCCGGCCAGCGCCCGGGACTGGCCGGTGTCCACGATGCAGATCTCCGCGTCGTCGGGCACCGGCACCGCCAACACCTCCAGGCTCGTGCAGTCGATGAGCAGCGCGTGACCGTGCCGACCCGACACCGACGCGAGCTGATCCATGATGCCGCAGGGCACCCCGACCGCCCGGTGCTCGGCCCGCTGCGCGAGACGGGCCAGCTCCAGGGGCGGGCCGTCGAAGCCCAGCGCCAGGGCGAGCGCGATCTGCAGCGCAGCGCTGGACGAGAGCCCGGCCCCGATGGGAAGCGTGGTGGAGATGCGGCCGGTGAAGCCCTGCGCGGGGGACACCTCGGCGATCACCGCGGCCACGTGGCGGGCCCAACCCTGCACCGGCGTGGACGGGGCCCGGTCGATCGGCAGATCCGTGGTGGTGTCGTCCAGACCCGAGCTCACCCGCACGCGATCGCCCCCGGGCGTGCCCTCCACGGTGGTGCCCCAGGGCAACGCGATGGGCAGGCACCATCCCCCGGTGTAGTCGGTGTGGTCCCCGATCAGGTTCACCCGTCCCGGAGCGAACGCCCGCACCGTCGCGGACCCGCCGGTGCTCATCGGGACGCTCCGGCGGCGCAGGCGGCCCGCAGGTCGCGGGCGGCGTCGGCCGCGGCGACCGAGTTGATGAAGATGCCGCTTCCCAGCTCGGCGCCGGCGACGTACCGGTTCACGCCGGGGGCGCGCCGGAACGGCACGATCTCGATGTGCAGATGCGCCCAGGGCCACTCGGCGCCGTCCACGGGTCGCTGGTGGAACCACAGCATGTAGGGGGTCTCCTCTGCGAAGAGCGTGTCCAGGCCGCCCAACACCGACCGAAGCAGCCCGGCCAGATCGTCGCGCAGGGATGCGTCGAGTTCGGGCAGGGAGCCGATGTGGACGGTGGGCGCGCACACCAGCCCGTAGGGGTGCGGCGAGGCGGCCGGCACCCAGGCCCGCCAGGCGCCCCGGGCCGCGACGAGGCGGTCCGCCGCGTCGGCGGGTCCGGACGCGGCGCCGGTCTCGTCGCACAACGCGCACGACCCGCGGGCCGCGGCACGTTGCAGTTCCTCGGCGGGCACCGGCGGCACCACGTCGAACGCGTAGATCTGGCCGTGGGGATGGTGGATCGTGGCGCCGATCTCGGCGCCCCGGTTCTCGAACACGAGCACGTAGGCCACGTCGTCCCGGTCGCCCAGCGCCGCGGTGCGCTCGGCCCACAGATCCACCACCAGGCGAAGGTGTTCCTCGTCCAACCCGCCCAGTGACGCGTCGTGGTCGGGGGAGAACAGCACGACCTCGGCCCGGTCGTCACCGAGGCTCGGCCACCGGTTCGGAAACCAGCGCACCTCGTAGGGTTCGGGCGCTTCCAGACCGCCGACGCAGAACGGACAGCCGGTCTCGGGCAGGTTCGGCCGGGACTGCCGTTCGGGGACGACGATCACCCGGTGCCCGCTCAGCGGGTCGGTGACCACCGTGTCGCTCACCCGGTGAGCTCCTCGACGGGACGGTCCAGCACCGAGCGGTCCCCGTTGCGCAGCCCGGCGATCAGGTTCCGGTACACCCCGGCGGCGTCGCGTCCCATCGCGTCGGTGTCCATCCAGCGCACGCCGCGTTCCCGATCGATCCCGTACAGACCGAAGCACGGCTCGTAGGAGCCCCACTCGTAGTTGTCGGCCAGACACCAGTGGAAGTAGGCCCCCATGTCGATCCCTGCGTCGGCGGCCTCGACCACCGCCCGCAGATGCGCCTGCAGGTACCGGGGACGGTCCCATCCGTCGGTGCGCTCGAAGCTGCGCCCGTTGCGACGGCGGTTGCACAGGCCGTTCTCGACGACCCACAGGGGCAGCCCTGGTACATCCAGCGCGCCCAGGTAGGCGCCGAATCGATCCGGGTCGATGACGTCGTCCCACAGGGTCCGGTCCGGTCCCCAGTGGCGGCCTCCCGCGGTGCGGTGACCGGGGACGCGGAAGTGCGACAGCGTGTCGGGGTTGTAGTAGTCGGTCTGCAGCTGGTCGAGGGTGCACCGGTGCGGGCTCGAGTACACCGCCTCCACGGTGCGGGGCAGGGCGAGGTCCAGATCGATGGTGCGGTCGACGAGCCGGTCCAGCACCTGGCGCAGCGCGTCACGCCCGGGCAGCGCCGCCTCGTAACGGTTGCGGCGCGACGCCAACCAGGCCCGCAGCTCGTCGCGGGGCACACCGTGGTGGCGGGCGGTGAGCACGTCGGTGCCGAGCCGTTCGAGTCCGTAGGTGGAGAACGCGAACCCGTTGGTGGCCACCACCGCGTCGGGTCGCACGGTGTGCACCGCGTCGTAGGCGGCGACGTGCGCGGCCAGCAGATGGTCGAAGGCCCGGATGGCGTCGCCGACCGCGCCGGTGCGGGCCGGGGGGAAGTCGCCGGTCACGTAGGTCTGGAGCGCGTAGATGTTCCATTCGTTGATCGTCACCCAGTAGCGGGCCGACGGGGCCAGCGCCCGGGCCGCCACGGTCGCCCACTCGGCGAACCGCTCCGGAGCCCCTGGCGAGAGCCAGAAGTCCTCACCAGCCCAGTGCGGGTGGGTGAAGTGGTGCAGGGTGACGAGCGGTTCCAGCCCGCGGGCCCGGCAGGCGTCGATGATCTCGGCGTAGCGGGCCAGCGCGGTGTCGTCGATGCGGCCGTCCGCGGGTTCGCAGCGCGCCCATTCCACCGAGAACCGGAACGCGTCGACGCCGGCCGCGACGGCCCGGTCCAGGTGGGTCTCGGGGTCGCCCCAGAAGTCCAGCGCGATGCCCGAGGGGGCCACCCGGCCCTCGGACTCGAATCGGTACCAGTTGTTGCGGGGCTCACCGGGACCGTTGAAGCCGCCTTCGATCTGGAACCCGGCGGTGGCGACTCCGAACAGGAAGTCCTCGGGCAGTGGTCCTCGGTGCTCGGGGTCGGTCACGGTCCTCGTCGGTGGGTCGATGGGGTACGGTCCTTCCTGGGAGTCTCGCATACGGCTTGACCCCACGGTCGATCCCCGGGGAGGATGACCCGATGCCTTTCGCCCACAACGGTTCCGTCGAGTTGTACTACGAGGAGTGGGGGCCCAGCGACGGCACACCGCTGCTGATGATCATGGGCTTGTCGGCCCAGATGATCTCCTGGGACGAGACCCTGATGCAGATGCTGGTCGACGCCGGCTTTCACGCGGTGCGCTACGACAACCGCGACGTGGGCGAGTCGACCTGGTTCGACGACGCCCCGGTCGACATGGAGGCCGAGGTGGGTCGGTTCCTGGCCGGCGAACCGCTCACGACCCCGTACTCGATCGAGGACATGGCCGACGACGCCGCTGCCGTGCTCGACGCCGTGGGCTGGAAGAGCGCCCACATCCTGGGAGCGTCGATGGGCGGCATGATCGCCCAGTCCTTCGCGATCCGCTACCCGGAGAAGACCCGGTCACTGGTGTCGATCATGTCCACCACCGGGGACCCCGACGTGGGCCAGCCCGACCATGCCGCGATGGAAGCACTGCTGCAGCCGGTGGGCGAGGGTCGGGAGGCCGCCATCGAAGCCTCGGTGCGCATGGGTGAGGTCATCGGCTCACCCGACCACTTCGACGCCGAACGGGAACGCCTCAAGGCCACCCGGGCCTACGACCGGGGCCACAACCCCCAGGGCGTGCTGCGGCAGTTGCTCGCGATCCTGACCCAGACGCCGCGCACCGAGAGCCTGCGTAACCTCGAGGTGCCCGCGCTGGTCATCCACGGCAAGGTCGACCCGCTGGTCACGCCGTCGGGCGGGGTGCGGACCCACGAGGCGTTGCGGAACTCCGAGTTGATCGAGCTGCCCGACGCCGGCCACGAGATCCCGCCGGTCTACTGGCCCGAGATCGTGGGACGCGTCGCCGATCTGGCCCAGAGCGCCGATTCGGACGAGGCCCGCTGGAAGGTCGACGCGCGGTGAGTGGGCCGCTGACCGGTGTGCGGATGGTGGAGTTCGCCGGGATCGGTCCGGGGCCCTTCTGCGCGATGATGCTGGCCGATCTGGGCGCGGACATCGTGCGGATCGACCGGGCCGACAAGGTCGGTGACTCAGACCCCGACCAGCCCTCCAAGGACGTGCTGAACCGGGGGCGGCGCTCGGTGGGGATCGACCTGAAGGACCCCGAGGGCGTGGCCACCGCGCTGGAGCTGGTCGCCGGCTCCGACGCCCTGATCGAGGGGTTCCGCCCCGGGGTGATGGAACGGCTCGGGTTGGGACCCGAGGTGTGCCTGGAACGCAACCCGCGGCTCGTCTACGGCCGGATGACCGGTTGGGGCCAGGACGGGCCGCTCGCCAACGTGGCCGGCCACGACATCAACTACCTGTCGCTGACCGGTGCGTTGCGTGCGATCGGCCGGGCCGGTCAACCACCGACCCCGCCGCTGAACCTGGTCGCGGACTTCGGCGGTGGGGGGATGGTGCTGGCCCTGGGGATCACCGCGGCGCTCGTGGAGCGTCAGGCCTCCGGGGTGGGTCAGGTCGTGGACGCTGCGATGGTCGACGGGGTGTCGGTGATGATGTCGATCTTCCACGGTATGGCCGCGATGGGCCTGTGGAGCGAGGAACACGGCACCAACATGCTGGATTCGGGCGCTCACTGGTACGACGTGTACGAGACCGCTGACGGCCGCTACGTGTCGATCGGTCCGGTGGAGCCGCAGTTCTACGCGCTGCTGCTCGACAAGCTCGGCCTCGACGCCGAGGAGTACCCGCATTTCGACCGTTCACGATGGCCGGCCCTCAAGGAACGCTTCACCGAGATCTTCCGCACCCGGACCCGGGACGAATGGTGCGAGCTACTCGAGGGCACCGATGCGTGTTTCGCGCCGGTGCTCAGCATGAGCGAAGCGCCCGAACATCCCCACAACGTCGCGCGGGGCACCTTCGTGACCGAGTACGGCGTGCCCCAGGCCGCGCCGGCACCGCGGTTCTCGCGCACGCCGGGCAGTATCGACGGCCCGCCGCCCCACGCGGGCCAGCATTCGGCCGAGATCCTCGCCGAGTTCGGCTTCTCCGCCGACCGGATCGAGAAGCTCCGGGCCGCCGGCGCGGTGGCGTGAGCCGGAGTCGCCGTCCTGAGCCACCCGGAGGTTCCCGATGAGCACCCTGGTCTGCTTCCACGCCCACCCCGACGACGAATCGATCGGCACCGCGGGGCTCATGGCGCTGGCCGCGGCCGCCGGGCACCGGGTGGTGCTGGTGACCGCCACTCGGGGAGAGCTGGGTGAGATCATGCCGGGCGTGCTGGAGGAGGGAGAACAGCTCGGACTGCGCCGGTCCGCGGAGCTGTGGGCCTCGGCCGAGGTGCTGGGTGTGGCCCGGGTCGAGGTGTTGGGGTATGTGGATTCGGGGATGATGGGCGAGGCGACCAACGACGCGCCCTGGTGTTTCTGGCAGGCCGACGTGGACGCGGCGGCGCGGCGGCTGGCGACGATTCTGGACGAAGAGCGTCCCGACGCGTTCACCATCTACGACGACCACGGCGGCTACGGCCATCCCGACCACATCCAGGTGCACCGGGTGGGGATGCGTGCCGCGGAGCTCGCCGGGGTCGACGCGGTGTTCCAGGGGACGATGAACCGGGACCATCTGCAGCGACTGTTGGATGCGCGCCGGGATTCGGGCGGGCCGGTGCCCGACGGGGTCTCCGCCGACGGGGTGCCCGACGCGTTGCCCGAGGACATGGGGTCGCCCGAGTCGGTCATCACCCATGTGGTGGACGCGCGTTCGGTGGTGGCCACCAAGCGGGCCTCGATGGAGTGTCACCCCTCCCAGATGGCGCCCGACCACTTCATGCTGGCGATGGACGACGAGGCCTTCGAGGCGGCCATGGGCTGGGAGTGGTTCATCGGCAGCCGTGGTGGCGACGCGCTGGGGGGCATCATCGCGTCACGCTGAGTTCCGGCGGCCGTTACCATGGCCGGCGAGCAGGTCCAACCGGGACCTGGAGGCACCGGGGGTCCCCGAATGCGCAGAGGGCTGTCACTCGTCGTCGGTTTCGTCCTTCTCGCCGTGACCGCGACCGCGACCGCCGGGGCAGCCGACCCCGCCGGCGATGTGAAGATCAACCAGATCCAGGTCGTGGGGTCGCACAACAGCTACCACAAGCGATCCTCCCAGGCCGAGTACGAGGTCCGACAGGCCGTGGCTCCCGAATTCAACATCGGCCTCGACTACGAACACCCGCCCCTGGGGGTGCAGTTCTCGTCCCAGCGGGTCCGCCAGATCGAACTCGACATCTTCCTCGACCCGGCAGGAGGACTCTACTCCACGCCGCTGATCCGCGACTTCGCCGGTGAAGGGCCGCTGCCACCGGACGAGCTGGCGGTCATGAACGCTCCGGGCATCAAGGTGCTGCACGCCCAGGACGTTGACTACAGCTCCAACTGTCTCACCCTGATCGCCTGTCTGGAAGCGGTGAAGACCTGGTCGGACGCCCACCCGGACCACGCGCCGATCGCGATCCTGCTGGAGCTCAAGGAAGGGACGATCCCGGTGATCTCCTCGCCGCCGGCGGTGACCCCGATCGACTGGACGGCCGCGAACATCGCGACGATCGACGCCGAGATCGACCGGGTGTTCGACCGTGACGCGATCATCCGCCCCGACGACGTGCGCGACGGCCGGGCCACGCTGAACGAGGCGGTCCTGGCGGGCGACTGGCCGACCCTGGCCGAGTCGCGGGGCAAGGTCCTGTTCCTGATGGACAACGCCGACAAACGCGACGCCTACCTGGCGGCCTTCCCCGGCCTGCACGGCGCGAACCTGTTCACCAACGCCTCACCGGGCGATCCCGACGCCGCGTTCGTCAAGATGAACGACCCCACCGGCGACGGCCAGGCCCGGATCGCAGACCTGGTCCGCCAGGGCTACGTGGTGCGCACCCGGGCCGACGGCGACACCATCGAGGCGCGGGCCAACGACACCACCAAACGCGACGCCGCGCTGGCCAGCGGCGCCCAGTGGGTCTCCACCGACTTTCCCGGCGAAGGGTCCGCTGCACTGCTGGGGTCGACCTACTCGGTGCAGCTCCCCGGCGGGGTGACCGCCCGCTGCAACCCGGTGAACGCGCCGGAGGACTGCGTGGACGCCGTGCTGGACACCGTGCCGGTCGAACCGCTTCCCCCCGGCGCGCTGGGGACCGCCTGGGTGACCGGGGAGGAGACGCCGCCTTCGACGACGACCACCTTGCCGTCGGATCCGGACCGACCGGCGCAGCAGCCGAACCGTGCCCCGGTGGCGACCCCGGTTCGGGCCGAGCCCACCTACGCGGGCTGACCGGCTCAGGTCTCGACGCCGGCGAACTGGGCGGCGTACAACTTGGCGTAGGCGCCCCCGGCTTTTAGCAGAGCGTCGTGGTTGCCCTGTTCGACGATCCTGCCCTTCTCCATGACCAGGATCACGTCGGCGTCGCGGATCGTGGACAGCCGGTGGGCGATGATGAAGCTGGTGCGGTTCTGGCGCAGCGCCGCCATCGCCTCCTGGATCAGCACCTCGGTGCGGGTGTCCACCGAGCTGGTGGCCTCGTCCAGGATCAGGATCGTGGGCTGGGCGAGGAACGCCCGGGCGATGGTGATGAGCTGCTTCTCACCGGCGGACACCGCGCCGGTGTCGTCGTCGAGCACGGTGTCGTAGCCCTCGGGAAGTGAGTGGACGAAGCGGTCCACGTAGCAGGCGGTCGCCGCGGTCAGGATGTCCTCGTCGGAGGCCTCCAGGTTGCCGTACGCGATGTTCTCCCGGATCGTGCCGCCGAAGAGCCAGGTGTCCTGGAGCACCATGCCCATGTTGGACCGCAGATCCGCCCTCGTCATCGCAGCGGTGTCGACGCCGTCGAGCAGGATCCGCCCCGAGTCCAGCTCGTAGAAGCGCATCAGCAGGTTGACCAGGGTGGTCTTCCCCGCCCCGGTCGGTCCCACGATCGCGATCGTCTGGCCTGCTTCGGCGGTCAGCGACAGGTTCTCGATCAGCGGTTCGTCCGGGTCGTAGGAGAAGGACACCCGGTCGAACACGACCCGTCCCGCCGGGTTCTCCAGCCGGACCGGATCGGCCGGGTCTGGGGACTGCTCCTCCACGTCGAGCAGGGCGAAGACGCGTTCGGCGGAGGCCACCCCCGACTGCAGGACGTTGGCCATCGAGGCCATCTGGGTGAGGGGCTGGGTGAATCGGCGTGAGTACTGGATGAACGCCTGGATGTTGCCGATCGTCATCTGCCCCGACGCGACCCGCAGGCCTCCGACCACCGCGATCACCACGAAGTTCAGGTTGCCCAGGAACATCATCGCCGGTTGGATCAGCCCGGCCATGAACTGGGCCCGGAATCCCGCCTGGAACAGCTCGTCGTTGGTGCTGGCGAAGCGGTCCCTGGTGGCGCGTCGCTGGCCGAAGACCTTGACCAGTGAATGGCCGCTGAACGCCTCCTCGGTCTGGGCGTTCAAGTCGCCGGTGTGGCGCCACAGCGCGATGAAACGCCGTTTGGAGCGGCTGGTGATGAAGCGCACCAGCAGCAGCGCCACCGGGATCGTCGTCAACGCCACCAGGCCCAGGACCCAGTCGATCCAGAGCATGGCCGCGACCACGCCGATGATCGTCATCGACGAGGTCATCACCTGGGACACCGACTGTTGCAGGCTGGTTCCCAGGTTGTCGATGTCGTTGGTGACCCGGCTCAGCAGGTCACCGGTGGGCGTCTCGTCGATGTAGGACAGCGGCACCGCCGCCAATTTGTCCTCGACCTGGGTGCGCAGGCGCTGCATGGCGCGTTGGACCACCTCGGCGAGCAGGTACGACTGCCACCAGTTGAACCCCGACGACACCACGACCAGCGCGATGGCCAGGGCGATCTGGCGCGCGAAACGCGTCGAGTCGATCCCGGCGGGCGACAGGGCGCCCTGCACGATCGTGTCGGTGGCGTCGCCCAGGATCAGCGGCAGCAGCGTGGCGGTGGCCACCCCGAGCACGGCGGCGATCAGGACGCCGATGACCGACATGCGGTCCGGGGCGACCAGTGAGGCGAGGCGCCGGACGGTGCCGCCGAAGTCGTCGGACTTCTCGGCGGGCATGCCCCCCGCGAAGCGACCCCCGCCGAAGTGCCGGGCGGTGGTGGCGGCGGACTTGGTCAGATCCGAGGGAGTCTCGTCGTCCACCGCGGTCATGCGGCCTCCGCCGTGCGGAGCTGGGAGTCCACGATCTCCTGGTAGGTGGGGCAGGTCTCGAGCAGCTCGGTGTGGGTGCCCAGGCCCACCGCGTGGCCGTCGTCGAGCACCAGGATCTGGTCGGCGGAGCGGATCGACGAGATGCGTTGGCCGACCACGAACACCGCCGAGTCGGTGGTCCAGGGATCCAGGGCCGAGCGCAGCCGGGCTTCGGTGGCCAGGTCCAGCGCCGAAAACGAGTCGTCGAACAGCAGGATCGCGGGGCGTCGGACCAGCGCCCGGGCGATGGAGAGGCGTTGCCGTTGGCCGCCGGACACGTTGGTGCCGCCCTGGCTGATCGGCGCGCTCAGGCCCCCGGGCATGGCCGCGACGAAGTCGGCGGCCTGGGCGACGCCGAGCGCCTGCCAGAGCTCCTCGTCGGTGGCGTCGGGTTTGGAGAACCGCAGGTTCGAGGCGACCGTGCCCGAGAACAGGTAGGGGCGTTGGGGAACCAGCCCGATGTGCTCCCAGAGCGCCTCGGGCTCGATGGCGCGCAGGTCGATGCCGTCCACGGTGATCGCGCCGCCGGTGACGTCGAGCAGGCGGGGGATCAGGTGGACCAGGGTGGTCTTGCCGGATCCGGTGGAGCCGATGATCGCGAACGTGGTGCCGCGCTCAACGGTGAAGGACACCTCGTGCAGCACCGGTTCCTCGGCGCCGGGGTAGCCGAAGGTGACCCGGTCGAAGCGCACCGTTCCGGGTCCGGCCAGTTCGGTGACCGGGTCGTCGCTGGTGCGGATCGAGGTGGAGGTGTCGAGGACCTCGGCGATGCGTTCGGCACACACGGCGGCCCGGGGCGCCAGAATCGCGATGAACACCCCCATCATCACGGCCATGAGGATCTGGATCAGGTAGGTGAGAAACGCGATGAGCGCGCCGACCTGCAGGGTTCCTGCGTCGATCCGGTCGGCGCCCAGCCACAGCACCGCGATGCTCGAACCGTTCATCACGACCATGACGAACGGGAAGATGAGCGCCTGCAGGTAACCGGCCCGGATTCCGGTGTCGGTCAGCTCCGCGTTGACCTGCTGGAAGCGTGCGCGCTCGGCCGGTTCGCGCACGAAGGCGCGCACGACCCGGATGCCGGTGATCTGCTCGCGCAGGACCTGGTTGATCCGATCCACCTTCTCCTGCATCCGTCGGAACTGGGGGACCATGCTCCAGGCGACCCAGCCCACCGACACCACCAGCATCGGAATCGAGGCGGTCAGCACCCAGGAGAGGCCCACGTCCTGACGGAGCGCCATGACGACCCCGCCGATGGCCATGATCGGCGCGGCCACGAACAGCGTGAACGACATGAGGACGAACTGCTGGACCTGCTGGACGTCGTTGGTGGTGCGGGTGATCAGCGAGGGCGGGCCCAGCGAGGAGACCTCGCGGGTCGAATAGGTCATGACCTGCTCGAACTGGTCGTCCCGCAGGTCACGGCCGAAGGCCATCGCCACCCGCGCCCCGAAGAAGATCGCCATCGCATTGGCGGCGAGCTGCGCGACGGTGACGGCGAGCATGATGCCCCCGTGGGTCCAGATGTAGCCCCGGTCGTCCCCCAGGATCCCCGAATCGATGATCCCGGCGGTGATGTCGGGAAGGAACAGGGTGGCGGTCGCCTGCATGGCCTGGAACAGGATCAGCAGCGCCATCTGCCGCCGGTAGCGCACCAGGTGGGTCCGCAGCAGGCGTAGGAGCATCCTCCGAATGTAGGACGTTTCGGCGACGCGCCGATGATCGCGCCGCACCCGGTGATCGGTCAGACTGGGCCGCGATGAGGTCCTTCCACCAGTACTTCGCGTGGGTCGTGGTGGCGACCAACGCGGCGGCGGGCATCTGGGCCCTGGTGGCGCACCACCGGCCGCGGTGGCGGAGCCGGGCGATGTGGTGGACGGTGCTCGTCGCCGAGGTGACCGTGGTGATCCAGGTGCTCGCCGGCGTGTGGTTGATGAGCATCGAGGGTCGCCAGGCGGCGGACTTCCACGCCTTCTACGGCTTCGGGTCGATCCTCGCGGTGGTGGTGCTCTACAGCTACCGGCCCCAGCTCCGGCACGTGAAGTACCTGTTGTACGGATGGGGGAGTCTGTTCCTGATGGGCATGGCCCTCCGGGCGATCCAGGTGGTCTGAGCCCCACGGGCCCCCGGTGGGCTCAGAACTCGGCGCGGGATTGGACGACCACGGCCACGCCCGTGGCGATCAGCGCGATCACCCCGAGGCGCACCAGCGCGCCGATGTCGGCGCCGCCGTCGTGCCAGGGCGCCGAGACGGCGTCGATGAGGGGCCCCATCGGGGTGAAGCCGACGAACGTGTCGATCGCGTCGGGCAGGACCTCGGGTGGGGGTCCGCCGCCGGCGATGAAGAACAGACCGAAGAAGACCACCAGCCCGAGTCCCTGGGCGGCCCGGGCGGTGGGCAGCACGGTGCCCAGTGCCGCCCCGATCGCCGCGAACGTCAGGCCACCCACCGCATAGGACACCACCGCCCAGCCCGGAGCGCCCGGTGGGGTGACGTCGTAGATCACGACCCCGGCGGCGACCATCACCGCCACTCCGATCGCGGCGAAGACCAGGGTGGTGACGACCAGCGCGCCGAACACCGCGCCGGGGGGAAACCCCGACGCCCGGTAGCGCCTGAGGATGCCCCGTTCCCGGTGACCGGCGAGCTGGGTGGGCAGCGTCAGCAGCCCGGCGACGGCGATGGCCGCCGCCGAATACACCGGGACGTAGAAGTCGATCCCGCTCACGCCCCCGAACTCGCTGGCCTCCTCGCTCCCGAACGAGCCGGCCAGCAACAGCAGCAGCACCAGCGGGAACGCCAACCCGAACAGCAGGCTCAGCGGTTCGCGCAGCAACAACGCGATCTCGACCCGCGTGAGCTGCCGGTGAGGTGACCACCGACCACCGGACCGGCGCTCGTCAGTCGGCATCGTCACCCGCGTCGGTGAGGGACCGGCCGGTGAGCTCCAGAAACACGTCCTCCAGGCTGGGGTGGTGCACCCGGAAGTCGGCTGGGCGCCGGTTCCGGGCGGCCAGTGCGGCGGCGACGGTGAAGGCCACCTCTGCGTCGCCGGTCACCGTGACCTGCCCGCGGGTCGCCTTCACGGCGGCCACCCCGGGCTCGGCGAGCAGGTGGGCGTGATCCTCGTCGGAGGAGAACGTGACCCGAACCCCGGTGTCGCTGCGCGCGGTGAGCTCGGCGACCCGTCCTTGTGCCACGATGCGACCCCGGTCCATGATCGCCAAGCGGTCACACAGCGCTTCGGCCTCCTCCATGAAGTGGGTGACCAGCACGATCGTGGTGCCCTGGTCACGGAGCCCACGTACCAGGTTCCAGGTCGCGCGTCGTGCGGCGGGATCCAGCGCCGCGGTGAGCTCGTCGAGAAAGACGACTTCCGGCTCGCCGAGCAGCGCCAGGGCCAGGAACAGCCGCTGGCGCTGGCCACCGGACAGCGTGGCGAAGGCCCGCCGACGAAGTCCTCGGAGCTGCCAGGTCCGCAACACCCCGGCCACGTCGACGGGCCGGGGCTGCAGTGAGCCGAACAGGGCGACCGCCTCGCCCACCCGCAGCCGGTCCGGCAGCGCGGCCGACTGCAGCTGGGAGCCGATCCGGCGGCGGAGGCGGTTGGCGTCGGTGCCCGGGTCCAGCCCGAGCACCTGCACGGTGCCACCGTCACGGTGTCGCAGGCCCTGCAGGATCTCCACGGTCGTGGTCTTGCCGGCGCCGTTGGGTCCCAGGAGCCCGAAGATCTCGCCCGGTCGCACGGCGAAGGACACCTCCTGCACGGCAGGGGTGTCCCGATAGGCCCGTCGGAGACCTTCGACGCCGATGACGTCACCGGCTCCCATCGCGCCACCGTACCCTGAGCGCCTGGGGCGTTGAGGGAGGCTTTATCGGGGACGACTAACTTCTGTGGCGTGGCAAACTCGAAGAAGTCAGCAGACAAGTCCGCCAAGGCTTCCGCGAAGGTCCGGGCGGCCCAACAGCAGAAGCGCCAGCGGATGCAGTGGTCCATCGGGATCATCGCGCTGGTCGTGGTGGGCGTCGTCGTGCTCGTTCTGGCCCGCGCCAACGCCGGGGACACGATCGCCGAGAAGGCCGCGCAGCACGAGGCCCGGCCCGCTCCCGCTTCCATCGCCGAGGACCTGGACGCGGTGTCGCTGGAGGCGATCGCCGCGGCGGATGCGGCCGGCGAATCGACCAACCCGGTCCAGCCGATCCCCGGTGGCGAGATCCGGATGGTCGACGGCAAGCCCGAGGTGCTCTACTTCGGCGGCGAGTTCTGCCCGTACTGCGCCGGTGAACGCTGGGCCCTGGCCGCGGCGCTGTCCAAGTTCGGCGAGTTCGAGGACCTCTCGATCATCCATTCGGCCGAATCCGACGTGCCGACGCTCACCTTCGAGGGGTCCAGCTACACCAGCGACCACATCACCTTCACCCCGATCGAACTCAAGGGCAACACCCGTCAGGGCAACTCCTGGGTCGACCTGGACGAGGCGACCGACGCGCAGCTGAAGCTGTTCGAGGAGCGCGGCGGGGGCTCGTTCCCCTTCATCGACTTCGGTGGCGTCTCGATGCAGAAGGGCGGATCGGTCGACGTGTCCACGCTGATCGGCCACACCCAGACCGACATCGCGGCCACCCTGGCCGGCGCGACCGAATCGGACACCGACCAGACGTCCTACGTGGGCAACATCAACCTGGTCACCGGTGAGTTCATCCGGACGATCTGCGCGCTGACCGACAACGAGCCGGCGAACGTGTGTCAGGTGTTTCCCGAAGCCTGACCCGGGCGGCGACCCGCTTCGGGATCGCCGCGTCGGCGCTGAGCCTGGTCGGCCTCGGACTGTCGATCTACCTGACCGTCGAGCACTACTCGTCCTCCCCCAGCTATCTGTGCCCGGCCAACTCGGTGCTCAACTGTGAGCGGGTGACCGAGAGCGCGTACGCCACCTTCGCCGGCGTCCCCGTCGCCGTGCTGGGCATCGTCTACTTCGTGGCGTCGGTACCCCTGCACCTGCCGGTGGCCTGGCGTGCCCGGAACCTTCATCTGGAACGGGCCCGCTGGGCGTGGGCGGCCGTGGGAATGGTCGCGGTGTTCTGGCTGATCTGGGGAGAGCTCGAGGTGGGAGCGATCTGTGTGTACTGCACCGGGGTGCACCTGGCGACCTTCGGGCTGTTGGTGCTCACGGCGATCGGCTCGGCATGGCTGACCCCCGAGGAGGACCCGACCGACGACCCACCGGAGCCGGTGGCAGTCCCGTCATGATCTGGGGCGCGGTCCTGGGCGCGGCCGTGGTGGTCGCAATCGCCGGGGTGGCCAAGCTCGCCAAACCTGCGGTCTCCGCCGAGGCGATGCGCACCGCCGGGGTGCCGGTGGGAGATGGAGTCGCGACCGCGTTGGGGGCCTTCGAGTTGATCCTGGCAGCGGTGGTGCTGGTGTGGCCGACCCCGCCGGCCGCGGCGGTCCTGGGCCTGCTGTACCTGGGCTTCGCGGGGTTCTCCGCGCGCCTGCTCTGGGTCCGTGGCCCAGCGGTGCCCTGCGGCTGTTTCGGCCAGCGTGACGCCGCCATCGGGATCGAGCACGTCGTGGTGAACCTGGTGGTCGCCGGGGTCCTGTTCGACGCGGCGGCCGGAATCGGCCCCGGCGACACCGACCCGGTCGCGGTGATCGGCGTGACCGCGCTGCTGCTGGTCCTCCTCGCCCTGGTGCCGTCGCTGCGGATGGCCCGCCGCTGAGAGCACCTCAGCAGACCGGTTGGTCTCCTAGTCGGTGAGGCGCTTCTCCAGCGCATCGAGCTGATCGGCCAGGGCCTGGGGGAGGCGTTCGCCGATGAACGCGAAGTGCTCACGGATGAGGGGGATCTCGGCCCGCCACGAATCCGCATCCACCTCCAGCAGCTCGGCCAGGACCGACTCGTCGAGGTCGAGGCCCTCCACGTTCAGCGACTCGGGCGTGGGGACGTGCCCGATCGGGGTGGGCGTGGCCGCCGCGGTCTCGTCGCCGTCGACCCGGCGCAGGATCCAGTCCAGCACCCGGGTGTTCTCCCCGAAGCCGGGCCACAGGAACGACCCGTCGGTGCCCTTGCGGAACCAGTTCACCCAGTAGAGCCTGGGCAGCTTCTCCGGGTCGGCGGCCGCGCCGATGTCGAGCCAGTGCTGCATGTAGTCGCCGGCGTTGTAGCCGATGAACGGCCGCATCGCGAACGGGTCGAACCGGACCTCACCCACCGTGCCGGCCGCCGCGGCGGTCTTCTCCGAAGACATGATCGAGCCGCAGAACACCCCGTGGGTCCAGTCGTCGGCCTCGGTCACCAGCGGCACGTTGGTGGCCCGCCGGCCACCGAAGAGAATCGCCGAGATCGGCACGCCGGCGGGGTCCTCCCATTCCGGAGCGATCGAGGGGCACTGGCCCGCGGGAGCGGTGAAGCGGGCATTCGGGTGCGCCGCGGGGGCACCCGCCTCCGGGGTCCAGTCGTTGCCCTTCCAGTCGATCAGGTGCGTGGGCGGCTCGTCGGTGAGGTCCTCCCACCACACGTCGCCGTCGTCGGTTGCAGCCACGTTGGTGAAGATGCAGTTCTCGTCCAGGGTGCGGATCGCGTTGAAGTTGGTCTTCTCGCTCGTCCCCGGCGCGACCCCGAAGAAGCCGTATTCGGGGTTGATGGCCCGCAGCCGACCGTCGCCGCCGAACTTCATCCAGGCGATGTCGTCACCGATGGTCTCGACCTTCCAGCCGGGAAGAGTCGGAATGAGCATCGCCATGTTGGTCTTGCCACACGCGGACGGGAAGGCCCCGGCCACGTAGCGGGGTTCGGCGCCGGGCCGGGTGACCTTGACGATCAGCATGTGCTCGGCCATCCACCCGTCGTCGCGGGCCATGGTCGACGCGCTCCGCAGCGCGAAGCACTTCTTTCCCAACAGCGCGTTCCCCCCGTAGCCGGACCCGGAGGACCAGATCTCGTTGTCCTGGGGGAAGTGGGAGATGTACTTGTTGTCGGCGTCGCAGGGCCAGGTCACGTCGTCCCGTCTGGTGCCGTCGTCCAGCACCAGCGGGTAGCCCACCGAGTGCAGGCACCTGACCCAGTCACCGTCGCCCAACACGTCGAGGGCCGCCTGGCCCATCCGCGCCATGATGCGCATGTTGGTGACCACGTACTCCGAATCGGTGAGCTGCACCCCGATGTGCGCGATCGGCGATCCCAGGGGCCCCATCGAGAACGGCACCACGTACATGGTTCGGCCGCGCATCGCTCCGGTGTAGTGGGGCAGGATCTCGGCGCGCATGGCGTCGGGCGCCATCCAGTTGTTGGTCGGGCCGGCGTCGATCTCCTCGGGCGAACAGATGAAGGTGCGCTCCTCGACGCGGGCCACGTCCGCGGGGTCCGAGAGGGCCAGGTAGCTGTTGGGGCGCTTGGCCTCGTCGAGCCGGGTGAACACCCCCCGTTCGACCAGGCTCGCGGCGAGCCGGTCGTACTCTTCGGCGGAACCGTCGCACCAGTGGACGTCGTCGGGCTGGAAGATCTCAGCCCAGTGGTCGACCCATTCTCTCAGCTTGGTGTTGTTCGTGGTGGCGGTCATGCCCTCTCCGACGTCGATGTGGGATGGAGCGCACATCGTGGGTGACCACCACGGAGCATTACCGGACGGCTTTTTGGATCTTGCCGGCCTTGATACACCGGGTGCACACGTTGATGCGCTTGGTGGAGCCTCCGACCACGGCCCGCACGCGCTGGATGTTGGGATTCCAGCGCCGCTTGGTCCGCCGGTGCGAGTGGCTGATGCTCATGCCGAATGACGGGTGCTTACCGCACACCTCACATACAGATGCCATCGGGCTTCAACCTCGCGCTCGCCATGGTGGTCGGGACAGGGAGGGCATCCTACGCGCAGCGAGGTGCCCTCGGCAAAGGACCGCGACGCTCAGGGCGCCTCACCCGCGTCGATCTGGTCGAAGCGACCGGCCAGGTCCTGGGCGAACTTGGTGAAGGCCCGGGCGGTCTGGTCCCGGGGTGAGGTCTTGACCAGGACATCCGCGTTGTCACCGGCGGCGATCAACGCGGGGGAGTCGGGGACCGCGCACACCACGGGGAGGCCCACGATCTGCCGGTAGCCCGCGGGTTCGAAATCCTGGATGTTGCGGATGCGGTTCAGAACCATCCAGGCCTTGTCGATGGGGAGCCCGGCACGGTCCATGAGCTGCACCGCGAGGCGCAGGTTCTTGAGCGAGGCCACGTCGGTACCGGCCACCAGGAACAGTTCGTCCGCGGCCACCAGGAACTCCGCGACGTTCACCAGAGGCGCGGGCATGTCGATGATGACGATGTCCGAGGCGGCCTGCATTCCGGCGAACACGGCCATGACCAGGTCCCGGGAGAGTTCGTTGAGCGGCATGCGGGCCCGGTACATGGTGAACACCTGCACGCCGGTCTGTTCGTGGACCTCGAGCTCCTCGATCACTTCCTCGGGCTGGAGCTTCTTGGGCAGTTCACCCGGCTCGAGCTCGGGACGGGCCTTCATGCCCAGCAGCAGTGGCAGGTCGCCGAAGACCGGGTCGGCGTCGCACAACGACACGCTCCGGCCCGTTTCGGCGAGTGCGGCCGCCAGGTTGACGGCAACCGACGACACCCCGGTGCCGCCCTTGGCCGAGCACACCATCACCAGCCGACCCTGGGTCCGTTTGCGGGCTCCTCGGCGTCGGGGTTCGGGGGTCGGGGGGTGGGCGGGCAGCGGGGTGACCACGTCGGTGAGCCGGCCCACCGCCCGTTGCAGTTCCTCGGCGTCGGTCTGGGCGGGCAGCACCTCCCGGACCCCGGCGCGCAGCGCATCGCGCAGCCCGGCGATGTCCAGGGAGTCCATGACCAGCAACACGCCCAGGTTGGGTCGTTGGCGCAGCAGCGGAGCGATGTGACCCCGAACGGTCACCTCGGTGTTGGGGCCGAACACCGCGATGTTGGCGGGTCGTGCGAGCAGCAGTTCCCGTGCGGCCTCCAGGTCGGGCGCCTCGAGGGTCGCGGAGTACGCGCTGATCGCCTGCACCGAGCGTTGCCGCCAGGCGGGGTCCGGATCCACGACCAGTGCGACATAGGGCGGGGTGGGGCCTTGCGTTGCATCGCTCACGGCCCCGGATCGTATCCCGACGCCTGGGCCGTTGGCTCTACGCTTCTGTCCGATGACCAGCCAGCACCTGACCGCCGCCGACCTGCGAGCGATCGTGGAGACCTACCGCGACCTGCTCGGAGCCCACCAGCAGCGCATCAACCGGCTCAACGTGTACCCCGTGCCCGACGGCGACACCGGCACCAACATGGCGCTGACGGTGGCGTCGGTCTGTGAGGAGTTCGCCGAGCTCGACGCCGACGCCGGCATGTCGGCGGTCACCACGGCGATCGCGCACGGGTCGTTGATGGGCGCCCGGGGCAACAGCGGGGTGATCCTGTCCCAGATCCTGCGGGGTGTCTCCGGGGTGGCGGCCGAGTGCGCGGAGGGGCTCGACGCGCCCGGCGTGGTCCGGGCGCTGCAGGCCGCCTCCGACGCGGCCTACGGGGCGGTGATGAACCCGGTGGAGGGAACGATCCTGACCGTGGTGCGGGGCGCGGCCATCGGTGCGTCCGCGGCCGGCGAAGCGGCGGGCCTGACCGAGGTGCTCGACGCCGCCCGCGTCGCCGGACAGGACGCGTTGGCCTCCACCCCGGACCTGCTCGACGTGCTCGCCGAGGCCGGCGTGGTCGACGCCGGGGGCACGGGCCTGATGCTGCTGATCGACGCGGCGTTGCACGTCGTCGCCGGCAGAGACCTGCCCGAGGTGCCTCCGGCCGACGATCTCGACGGTGACCTGTCCGACGCCCTGGCCCAGGTGCACGACCACGCCCACGGCGGGATCGCGGACCTGCGCTATGAGGTGATGTACCTGCTGGATGCGCCGGACTCGACGATCGACGCGTTCAAGGACGTCTGGCAGGGCATCGGCGACTCGATCGTGGTGGTGGGTGGCGACGGCCTGTGGAACTGTCACATCCACACCGACGACATCGGCGCGGCGATCGAGGCCGGTATCGACGCGGGCCGGCCGCGGCGGATCCGGGTCACCGACCTGCTCGAGCAGGTCGCCGAGGAACGCTGGGTGGCCGAGGCCGCACAGGCCGATGCCGAACCAGCCCCGGCCGAGGCGGTCACCACCGCGGTGGTGGCGGTCGCCGCGGGAGACGGGATCCGGCGGCTCCTCCACTCACTGGGGGTGCAACAGATCGTGGCCGGAGGCCAGTCCATGAACCCGTCCACCGCGGACGTGCTGGCCGCCGTGGAGGCCAGCCCCGCTCCGGCGGTGGTGATCCTGCCGAACAACTCCAACATCATCCCGGTGGCCGAACAGGTGCGGACCCAGTCGTCCAAGGAGGTCCGGGTGGTCCCCACCCGGGGAGTGGTCGAGGCGGTCGCGGCCCTGGTGGCCTACGACCCGCTCGCCGAGGTCGACGCCGTGGCCGGCGCCCTGGCCGATGGGGCCTCTGCGGTGGTGGCCGGCGAGGTGACCCGCGCGGTTCGGGATTCGAGCTGTGAGATCGGACCCATCAGCGAAGGTGACTGGCTGGGTATCTCCCGCGAGGGCATCCGCGCGGTGGAGCCGTCGCTCGCCGAGGCCACCACCGGGCTGCTCGCCGCGCTCATCGACGACGACCACGAGATCGTCACCATCGTCGAGGGCGAGGGGTCCACACTCGCCGCGACACGGCACGTCACCGAGTGGCTCGACGAGCACCACCCCGACGTGGAGGTCGAGGTGCACGCCGGTGGCCAGCCCCTGTACCCGTACTTCATCGGCGTGGAGTGAGTCGTGGCCCCGGACACGGGTGACACCGGGGCGATCCGCGAACTGTTCGCGCAGTTCGCCGCGACCTTCGAGGACCTGCCGCTGTACGGCCGCCTGGCCGAGGGCTGTGCGACCGACCCGGAGGTGGCCGCGATCCTGACGGCGGCCCAGCCTGGCCAACAGCGGCCGGTGCTGTTGTTCGCCGCCGTGCACGACCAGATCCTGCGGGAACCGGACCTTCCCCTGGCGGCCTGGTACGGGTCGGTGACCCCGCCCGCCGAGCTGGCCGCGGGCGACCCGTGGCCGGCGTTCCGCCGCCTGGTGCTGGAACGACGGGACGAACTCACCGAGGTGGTCGCCACACGCTCCACCCAGACCAACGAGGTCAACCGCGCGGTGCTGGTGGCGGTGCTGCTGGCGGCGGCCTGTGCCGACGTCGCCGACGCCCCGGTGCGTCTGGTCGAGCTGGGCGCCAGCGCCGGGCTGCTGCTGTTCGCCGACCGGTACCGCATCGACGTGGGCGGCCGGGTCGTGGGCGACCCCGACTCGGCGGTGCACCTCGCCGGTGCGGTCCGTGGCCCGGAGCATCCGGACCTGACGGCGTTCCCACCGTCGATCGTCGACCGGGTCGGCATCGACCGCGACCCGGTTTCCGTCGACGACCCGGTGCGGGTCCGGTGGCTCGAGGCCTGCCTGTGGCCCGACCAACCCTGGCGGATCGAACGGTTCCGGGCCGCGGTGGCCCAGCTCCGGACCGACGAGCTCACCCTGGTCGCCGGCGACATGATCGAACGTCTCGGCGAGGTCGCGGCGCCCGGCGGCATCCCCGACCGGCGCGGCGCCGACGCGGCGCACCTGGTGGTGTTGAACGTGTGGGCGCTGACCTATGTGGAGCGGAGCCGCCGCCCGGAGGTCCTGGAGGGCCTCGACCGGTTGGCCCGCGGGTACGAGGCGGTGTCCTGGGTGGGCGCAGAACCGCCCGGCGGGGTCCCCGGCGTGGACCCGCCCCGGTCCCGCCCCGGCGCCCCAGCGGTGGGCCGGACGCCCTCGGAGGCGTCAGAACGGGCCCAGGCCGACACCGTGCTGAGCCTGTACCGCTGGCGGTCGGGTGACCGGCTCGCCCCCGTCGCGCCCGGTCTGGCCCATCACCACGGCGAATGGGTCTCCTGTGGCGACCGCCCCACCTCGGCGAGGCCGTCTGGCTAGCATCTGGCGGATGGCAACCGTGCTGGTCACGGGGGGAGCCACCGAGGTCGGTCGACGCGCGGCCATCGAACTGGAACGTCGGGGATACACGGTGCGGGTGCTCGTCGACCGTGAGGGCCCGCGGATTGCCGGTGTGAGCCAGATCGTCGGCGACGTGGGCGGTGACCACGATCTGGCCGAGGCAGTCGACGGTGCCGAGGCGGTGGTGCACACCGGCGTGACGGGACGGCGCCGCGGCCCCCGGCACGAGGTGGAGGCGGCGCGCGCGGTCGCCGAGGCCGCCGAGGGGGTGGGCGCGCACCTGGTATACGTGTCGCTGGTGGGTGCCAGCACCACCCGGGCAGCGGCGTTCCGGGCCCGGCGACGCGCCGAGCTGGTGATCGACGAGGTCACCAGTCGCTGGTCGGTCCAGCGCGTCACCCAGACCCATCAGCACGTCGAGGGGCTGCTGGCCGGTCTGGTGTGCGCCAAGGCGCCGAGCCTCGCGTACCAACCCGTGGACCCCGCCGACGTGGCGCGCCGCCTCGCCGACGTGGTCGAGGCCGGCCCCTCCGGGCGGGTGCCGGACTTCGGCGGTCCCGAGCTGCTGGGGATCGAGACCCTGGCGAAGCGTCGCCGGGCGATCACGGGTCGTCGTAGTCGACTGGTGCGCCTCCCTGCGGTGGGCCCCCTGCGGGACCTGTACGCGGGTCGCCACCTGAGCCCGGCCCACCGCGACGGCACGGTGTCGTGGAACCGTTGGCTGGAGGCGTCGATGAACGGCGGATGACGGGAAGATTCCACCCGCCCGGACGCCCGCGACCCGTTCCGCCGCGCGCGTCCGGTGGTCGCGGTGTGCTGGACTTGGATCCATGAACGACCGGATCGAGATCTCCCGACACATCGCAGCGGCACCCGAAGCGGTCTACGACGCCATCGCGGACGTGACCCGGATGGGCGAGTGGTCGCCGGAGTGCCAGTCCTGTGAATGGACCGACGGCGCGGACGGCCCCCGCGTGGGCGCCACCTTCGACGGTCACAACCGCAACGGTGAGCACAGCTGGACCAGCCAGTGCACCGTCACCGAGGCCGACCGGGGCCGCGCCTTCACCTTCACCTGTTCGATGTTCGACTTCCACTACGCCACCTGGGGCTACCGCTTCGAACCCGAAGGCGACGGCACCCTGGTCACCGAGTGGTCCGAGGATCTGCGTCCCGAGTCGACCCTGGAGTTCTCCCAGCAGATGTCGGGGGTCCAGGACCGTCACGCCCGGAACGAGACGACCATGAGCACCACTCTGGAGCGCCTGGCGGCCGCCCTGGAGGCCTGAGGCGTGGCCCGTGGGCGACGCCTGTCGCAGTTGGCGGCGTTGCCGGTCACCGAATTGCGGGGAATCGGCCCCAAGAGCGCGGACGCCTTGGAGGATGCCTTCGGGGTCACCACGGTGCTGGACCTGCTCACCCACTACCCGCGCCGCTACGTCGACCGGACCAACCAGCTCCGGATCGCGGATCTGCGCGTCGGGGAATCGGCGATGGTGGTGGCCACGGTCCGTCGGATCTCGTCCCGGCGGACCCGGGGGCGCCCGTCGCGGACGCTGGTCACCGCGGATGTCGCCGACGATTCCGGCTTTCTGAAGGTCACCTTCTTCAACCAGGGGTGGCGGGAGCGTCAACTGCCCCCGGGCACCCAGTGTGTGCTCTTCGGCAAGGTCGACGAGTACCGGGGGCGGTTGCAGATGACCAACCCGGTGGTCGACCTGATCGGTGACCGCACCGGACGGATCATCGCGATCTACCCCCAGTCCGAAAAGGGTCGGCTCACCACCTGGGACCTGGCCCGTTGGATCGACGAGGTGCTCCAGCGAGCGGGGACCTTCGCCGAGACCGTTCCCGCCGAGCTGCTCGACCCCCACGGTCTGACCGACCGGACCACCGCCTACCGGCACATCCACCAGCCCTCCTCGTCCGTCGAGGTCGACCGGGCGCGGGACCGACTGGTGTTCGACGAGCTGTTGCGGGTCCAGCTCGCCCTGGTCGGCCACAAGCGGGCGCTCGCCGCCGAGGCCCGGGGGATCGCCCACGACACCTCCCGCTCCGAAGGGTCACTGCTGGGCCGGTTCCACGCCGCGTTGCCCTTCGCGCTCACCGGCGCCCAGCGGCGGGTGATCGACGAGATCGACTCGGACCTGGCCTCCGACGCGCCGATGCACCGGTTGCTCCAGGGCGACGTGGGCGCCGGCAAGACCCTGGTGGCGGTGCACGCGCTGGGGGCCGCGATCCAGGGTGGCCACCAGGGCGCGCTCATGGCACCCACCGAGGTGCTCGCCGAACAGCATTTCACCGGCGTGGCCGCGCTGGTCGAGGACCTGTCGGTCGGCGACGGGGGCAGCCTGTTCGGTGACCGGCCGGTGCGGGTTGCGCTGCTGACCAACCGGGTCGGCGCCCCGGCCCGCCGCGAGGTCCTGACCGGCCTCGCCGACGGCACCGTGGATCTGGTGGTGGGCACCCACGCCCTGATCCAGGAGGGGGTCGACTTCGCTTCGCTGGGGGTGGTCGTGATCGACGAACAGCACCGCTTCGGCGTCGAACAGCGGGCCGCGCTGCGCACCACCGGCGAGTCCGGGGGCCGCACCCCCGACGTGCTGGTGATGACCGCCACGCCGATTCCGAGGACGGCCGCCATGACGGTCTACGGGGACCTGGACGTGTCGGTGCTCGATGAGCTGCCCCCCGGGAGAACCCCGATCACCACCGAGTGGGTCCGCCCCGGAACCATCGAGGAGGCGCACGCGTGGTCCCGGGTGCGCGACCAGGTGGCCGCGGGACATCAGGCCTACGTGGTGTGCCCGCTGATCACCGAGTCCGACAAGCTCGAGGCGGCGTCTGCCGAGGAGACCCACGCCCGGCTGACCGCGCCCGACGGTGAACTCGCCGGGCTGCGCGTCGGGCTGTTGCACGGGCGTCTGAAGGGCCCCGACCGCGAGGCGGTGATGGAAGCGTTCCGCCGCGGCGGGCTGGACGCGGTCGTGGCCACCACGGTCATCGAGGTCGGCGTGGACGTGCCCAACGCGACCGTGATGGTGATCCTGGACGCTGACCGGTTCGGGATCGCCCAGCTCCACCAGCTCCGCGGTCGGGTGGGCCGGGGAGCGGACCGGTCCTGGTGCTTTCTCATCGCCGAAGAGAGCGGCGCTGACACCGCGGCTCGACTGCAGGCGTTGGTGGACTCCACCGACGGATTCGCGCTGGCCGAGATCGACCTGGACCTGCGCGGCGAGGGCACCCTGATGGACGCCCGTCAGACCGGGCGCAGCGACCTGCGCCTGGCGTCGTTGCGTCGCGACCGGGTGTGGGTGGAGCGCGCCCGGACCGCGGCCGAGTCGCTGCTGGACCGCGACCCCACCTTGGCCGCACACGAGGACCTGGCCGCGGAGGTCGCTCTGTTGCTGGGCGGCGACCAGAGGGCGTTCCTGTTCAAGAGTTGACCACCGGCCACGCGACGCGGAGCGCGGGGATGCGTTCTACACTGCGCGCATGGCACGTCCACACCCAGCAGCGCCCGGGACGGCGCTCCGGGAGTCGTCGGTCGGCACCACGAACCGGATCGAGGAATTCGAGCCGTTCCGGAGAGAGCTCACCGGCTACTGCTACCGGATGCTGGGTTCGGGTTCGGAGGCCGACGACGCGGTCCAGGAGACGATGGTCCGGGCCTGGCGCGCTACGGACCGCTTCGAGGGGCGATCCTCGGTGCGGACCTGGTTGTACCGGATCGCCACGAACGTGTGCATCGACATGGGCCGGGCGGTCCAACGCCGGGCCCGCCCCATGGACCTGGCGGCGCCCAGCCGTCCGGACGAGACCCTGCTGGGTCCGCCCCGGCCCGAGCTGCCCTGGGTGTCGCCGATTGCCGACGAGGCGGTGGATGCGGGGTCCGACGGTCCCGAGGCGGCGGTGGTGCAGCGCGAATCGCTGCGGCTGGCGTTCATCACCGCGCTGCAGCACCTGCCGGCGCGCCAGCGCGCCGCGCTGATCCTGTGCGACGTGCTGGACTGGTCGGCGGCGGCTTCGGCGGAACTGCTGGACACCTCGGTGGCGGCGGTCAACAGCGCGCTGCAGCGGGCGCGGGCGACGATGGCGGGATTGCCCTCCGAACACGTGACGCGCCCGTTGGACGCGGACACCGCGGCGTTGGTGAGCCGCTACGTGGAGGCCTTCGAGCACTACGACATCGACACGCTGGTGACGTTGCTGCACGACGACGCGATCCAGACGATGCCGCCCTTCGAACTGTGGATCCAGGGCGCGGCCGACATCGGCGCGTGGATGCTCGAACCGGGACCGAGCCACTGCCGGGGATCCCGGCTCATCGCCACCTCCGCCAACGGCTGCCCCGCGTTCGGCCAGTACCGCATCGACCCGGAGGGTGGGTGGGCGCCCTGGGCGCTGCAGGTGCTCGAGATCGTGGACGGCCGCATCGCCGAGATGCATTTCTTTCTGGCCCTGGGCGACCCGGACCGGCTGTTCGCGTCGTTCGGACTGCCCGCGCACCTGGAGGGCTGAGGGGCGCCGGAGGTCACTTGGGGTCCGCGCCGATGAGTTCGGGCCCGTCGGTCCGTCTCACTCGGTATCCATCGTGTGAAAGGAACCTCCCATGACCATTCGTGAAACTCCCCCCGCCGGTGTGCCCTGCTGGGTCGATCTGTGGACCTCCGACGTCGAAGCGGCTCGGCGTTTCTACGGGGACCTGTTCGGTTGGACCGCCGACGATCCGGCGCCCGAGTTCGGCGGCTACTTCGGTTTCCAGCGCGAAGGTCGCCAGATCGCCGGGGCGATGGGCGACATGGGCGAACCCGGGTCCGAGTTCTTCATGGCCGCCGACGACACCTGGAAGATCTACCTGGCCGCGCCGGACATCGAAGCGACCGCCGCGGCCGCCCAGGCCGCGGGTGCCGAGCTGCTCGGTGAGGTGATGCCGGTGGGCGAGCTGGGCGCGCAGGTGGTGCTCCGGGACCCCACGGGGGCTCACCTCGGTTTCTGGAAGCCCGGAACGCACCCCGGATTCACGGTGCTGGACGAGCCGGGGGCGCCGAGCTGGTTCGAGCTGTTCACCCGCGACCACGACACGGCGCTCGACTTCTATTCGTCGCTGTTCGACGTGGAGGTCGAACGGGTCGGTGACAGCGACGAGTTCCGGTACTCCACGCTGGTCGGCCCCTCGGACTGTGGCCAGGTCGCGGGGATCATGGACGCGAGTGCCTGGCTGCCCGACGAGGTGCCCGCCCACTGGTCGGTGTACTGGTACGTCGACGACGCCGACGACGCCGTGACCCGGGTCGAATCGCTCGGCGGTTCGGTGGTCGTGGCGCCCGAGGACACCCCCTACGGTCGCCTCGCCACCGTCGCCGACCCGATGGGCGCGGTCTTCAAGCTGCGGTCGGGTCCGGTCGACTGACCCGGCCGCGTTCAGCAGGCGATGTCGAACGAGATCGTGATCGGGTCGGCCTCGAAGATGGTCAGCTCGACGTCCGCAGCCGAGACCACGGACCCTTCGACGCTGACCGTTCCTTCGTCCAGGCTCGTCCCATACGTCGACGCGTCGGCGAAGTCTCCGATGGCCAGGCTGATGTCGTCGCCGTGGAACATGCTGTCGGCGTCGTACCGGGTGAAGTCCAGCAACATCTGATCACCCTCGTCGTTCTCGAAGGTCGCCATCGCGGTTGCCAGGATCTGCCCGCCGCCACCGGCGGCGTCCTGGGGCTCGAGATGACACCGGCCGCCGTCGGTCTCATAGGTCACGCCGTCGATCACCAGCGTGCTCGTGCCGCCGCCCCCACCCTGGTCCGCCGTGCCGGCGTCGTCGACGGCCGCCTCGGTACGATCACCCGGGTCCGAGGTGCTGTCGTCGTCGGATCCGCAGCTCGCGGCGATGGCCATCAGCAGGGCCATCAGCACAAGGGTGATCCGGGTGGTTCCGCGTCTGGGCTGCACGGGTACTCCTTGGGGTCGGGTGCCGGGGTGCGGTGTTGGTGATCTGCACCCCCCCGGCGGGTATCGCCTGCTACGTTGGCCCTCCGGCGGGGTCCGGACAAATCGGGGGCGCGGGTGCACATGGCGAAGACGGCGCGGACGGTGCTGGTCGGGGTGGTCCTGGTTGCGGCAGTCGCCTGGTCACCTGGCCCGGGTGCGGCGCCACCGGCAGGAGCCGACCGCTCCTCGGGCACCGGTACCATTCCCGAGTCCATCATCGACCGGTACCTGAGTACCCGGCCGCCGCTGGGTGAGGTGACCGTGGTCGACATCGTCGGCGAGCCCGGGCACCGCAAGCTGCTCGCCGCGGTGCTCCAGGGCGTGGTCAACCGGAGCGAGGTCCGCATCTATCTGGTCGGGGCGCGCGCCGCCGAACAGGACCGGTTCTGGCTCGACGACTATGTCGCCCGCGACCTGATCGACGTGGTCGCCACGGTCGACCTCGACACCGCCCTCGCCCAGTTCGCGCACGAGCTGAGCGGCTACGTCGTCGCCGACACCGCCGAACCGTGGACCCTCAACACGGCGACGACGGCTGCAGCGGTCCACGGGGCGCTGGTCGCCCTTCCATCCCAGGCGGCCCAGCTGCAACTGCTGGGCCTCACCGAGATCGACGACCACCGAGGTCGCTGGCCCGACGCGGCGACCGCGTACGCCGAGATCGCGGCCACCGAAGGCCCGAACCTGGCCTACGAGGGCATCGCGATCCAACAGCCCACCTGGCACAACCCCCGCGACTTCTATGTCCAGCAGGGGATCATGACCGTCTACACCCGGCCTTCGCACCCCGACTACGACCAGATCATGTCGCTGCTCGATCCGTACCCCGACGAGCACCCGGTGTACGGCTACGTCTCCGACGACGGCACCGAGGAGGTCTTGGCGATCCTGCGCCTGTCCCAGTCGGGCCGTTTCCTGATCCCCACCGACACCACCGACAACCTGTCGTTCCACATCGCCGTGGCCGCCTCCTCGCCGCGCACCGTGCTCCGGGCCGACACCGCACCGGTCGCCGAGTGCTCCGCCGAGGACGTCAACGTGGTGATCGCCACCTCCGACGGCGACAACATGGTCATCCCCGAGGCGTACCTGCCCGCCCCCGAACAGTGGAACAGCCCCCGCCGGGGCACCCTGCCCATCGGCTGGGGAATCACCCCGGCGACCGCGGTGCTGATGCCGGCGGTGTGGGACTGGTACGCCGCCGAAGCCACCGCCGCCGACGAGGTGGTCGGGCTGGTGGGCATCGGTTACGCCGCGCCCAGCCTCATGCCCGATCCCGCCTCGTTCCTCACCGACTCGAACCGCCTCGCCGCGGCCGTCGGCGTGGACACGGTGTGGTCCCTGGACCTGTTGTTGAGCGACCCGGCCGCGGCCGGTTGGGCCGACATCGCCGCCGCGAACGCCGCGACGTCCTGGCGACCCGACGGGATGCTGCTGAACTACGAGAACTTCGGGGACATTCCCTTCTTCACCGCCGCGGAGCTTCCGGTGTTGGCGTCGGTGTCCAGCGACTACGACGCCGGCGCCGATGCGATCGCGGCGCACATCGACACGCTCATGGCCACGCCGGCCGAGGAGCGCCCTCTGGTCAGCTTCTTTCCCGCGACGGTCTGGAACGCCGACTACGACCAGCTCGTGACCGCGCTCGAGCCCCACCTCGACGCCGGGGTGCGTTTCCTCACGCCCCGGCAGGCCTTCGCCTGCGTGGCTCCGCCGACCCCCGAGCCCACGACCCCCGCCGAACCCACGACCACCGGGGCCCCGAGTACCGGGCCGCCGCTCACCGTGGCGCCGACGACCGGGTCACCGACGACTTCCGTTCCCGGAGCCGCCGCTCCGTTTCCGGCGCCGACCTCGACGAACCCGATCCCCGGTGACCCGTCACCACCGGCATCGCACCGGCCAGGGGTCGACCGCCAGGGCGCCGCTCCGTCGGCGACGGCGCTGACCGCCACGCCGACCTTCGTCGGCTGAGGAGGCCGGTCCCCGCGCCGGACGCGCTCGGGACCCTCAGATCATCCGGTCAGCGTCCCAGTAACGAGCACGGAGCTGCTTCTTGGCGAGCTTGCCGACCTCGTTGCGGGGCAACGCGTCGGTGAACTCCCATCTCCGGGGGCACTTGTAGCCCGCCAGATGGGCCCGGGTGTGCGCCTCCAACTCGGCGACCAGGGCATCGTCGGGGACGCGCCCGGCGACCGGCTCGATCATGGCCAGGACCTGCTCACCCATCTCGTCGTGGGGAATGCCGAACACGGCCACGTCGGCCACCGCTTCGTGTCCGGCGAGCACCCCTTCGATCTCGGCGGGGTAGATGTTGACCCCGCCCGAGATGATCATGTCGATCTTGCGGTCCGACAGGTACAGATAGCCCTCGTCGTCGAGATGTCCGATGTCGCCCAGGGTGCCCACCCCCGGCTCGCGGTGGGCCGCGGCGGTCTTGTCCGGGGCGTTGTGGTACTCGAAGTCGATCCCCAGGCGGCTCCGGAACCACAGCTCGCCGGTTGCACCCGGCCCGAGACGGTTGCCGTCGGGATCGGTCGCGAACACCTCCATCGTGGGCAGGACCCGTCCCACACTGCCGGGGCGCTCCAGCCATTCGGCCGAGGAGATCGCCGCGATGAACCCGCCCTCGGTGCCGCCGTAGTACTCGGTGATGATCGGGCCCCACCACTCGATCATCGCCCGCTTGACCTCCGGCGGGCACGGCGCGGCACCGTGGTGGACCGCCACCAGGCTCGACCCGTCGAAGCCCGCCCGCACCTGGTCGTCCAGGCGGAGCAGGCGCACGAACTGGGCCGGCACCAGGTGCACTCCGGTCACCCGGTGTGCGTCGATCGCCGCGAGCACGGCGGCCGCGTCGAAGCGGTGGTGCAGCACCACCGTGCCGCCATGCAGCAGCGGAACCATGCCGTAGATCCACTGCGCCGAGTGGTAGGCGGGCCCGCACACGAGCTGGGTGGCGCCCGAGTCGGGAACCTGCATCAGCTCGGCCAGGCTGGCGGCGATCAGGCTCCACAGCTCCACGGGGTCGCCGGTGGACGCCAGCGCGCCCCGGACCCCCTTGGGGAATCCGGTGGTGCCCGACGTGTAGAACATCGGCCCGCCCTTGACCTGACCGTCGGGTTCGTCCGCCGAGGCACCGGCGAGGACGTCCTCGTAGCGTTCGAATCCCTCCGGCGCGGTGTCGCCGTCGACGATCCGCACCCCGGGTGCCCCGTCGGCCGCGGCGGCGCCGACCTCGGCGAAGGCCCCGCCCACCACCAGCGCGTCGGCCCCGGCGTCGTCGAGCACGTAGGAGAGCTCGTCGGCCACCCAGTGCCAGTTGACCGGGACGACCGTCCAGCCGCCGTGCATGGCGGCCAGGGTGGTCTCATAGGTGACGCGGGCGTTGCCTCCCATGACCACCACGGTGTCGCCGACACCCAGGCCCCGATCCCGCAACGCGTGGACGAGGCGGTTCACCCGCTGGTCCAGGTCGGCCCAGCTCACCGGGCCGGCGGCGTCGATCAGCGCGGGTCGTCCCGGGTGGTCTGCGGCGTGGGAGTTGAGCAGCAGGGCCATGACGCCTCAGTGCTCCGAGGGGAACCACGACCCGTGAAAGCCGCTGGGGACCCGCCGGGGCAGGGCCACCCGAGCCGCCGTTTCGAGGGTTGCCGCGTCGAGCACCACGAAACTCGAGGAGTCGGTGTCCAGGTCGTGGACGAAGTTCAACAGCCAACCGGCGTCCTCACCGGAGCGGGTGGGGTCCGGCGCGAACGCGGCCTCGCCGCAGGCGACCCGGTCGCCGTAGGTGACCACGGTGTCGGTGCCGGTGGTGAAGTCGTACTTGACGATGCCGTCGAAGAGCACCGCACCGTCGCCCCAGCTCGCGGCGCGGGCGACGTAGCCGTAGCGCGTGGGCAGGCCGGCGTGGTCGTCGTTGATGCGGGGAAAGTCGCCGGTTCGGTCGTCGAGGGCCTCGTCGGTGACGGTGCCCGCGACCGGATCGATGCGCCAGCGGTGCAGCGCAGGCCGGACGTCCTCCACCACGGTGTCGGGTCCGAATCCGACGTTGAGCCGGTCCGAGCGGCAGCCGGTCACGACCACGGCGTCGCCGTCGTCGTGGGCGTTGAGGAAGTGGAACACGAAGAAGGGGTCGACCTCGATCCAGTCGACCCGTGCATCCTCGGCGTGCCGGTCGAGCACGCCGATCCGTGCCCCGTTGGTGGGATCCCAACGGATCCCTTCACCGCCGGCGAGCATGGTGGGCAGGTCGAACACCGCGGGCAGGTCGAAGAACACGACCCGGCGTTGCGACACCGCGAAGTCGTGCATCATGACCGGTGCGGGCAGCTCGATCTCGTCGCTGCGCACCAGGTTCCCGGCCGCGTCCGCGACGTGCAGGCGCAGGTACGGCGGCAGCGGGCTGTACCCGAAGAACACCATCTCGCCGGTGTCCGGGTCGATCTTGGGGTGCGCGGTCATCGGGCCGTGCAGCGCGCCGCCGAAGTCGAATTCGCCCACGGTTTCCAGCTCGCTGGTCAGCTCGGTCGGTCGGGACGCCTCCATCAGCGCCAGGAGGCGCCCCGCGTTGCGGACGAGGTGCGTGTTGGCGGTGTTCTTCATGAAACCGGCCTCGTCGATCACGTCGTCGGGGGGCGTCTGGAACTCGCTCAGCCCGCCGAACAGCGCCCGACCCCGGCTGCGTTCGGCCAGCAGGCCCCGGGACTCGACCCAGCGGTTGCGGTACCGGGCGCGCCCCTCCGCGAGCTCGATGCCGTGCACCATCCCGTCGCCGTCGAACACGTGGTAGCGGCCCCGCGGGGGAAACTGCGGGTTGGGCCCGTTGCGCAGATACCAGCCCTGCAACGCGTCGGGCAGGGTGCCTTCGACGGTGAGGTCGGCGACGTCGAGTTCGTCGTCGACGGGCGCGTGCAGCCCGGTCAGGTAGGGGTTCGATCCCGGTTCGGTCGTCGTCGCCATGAGGCGCAGGCTACACCGGATCGCGGGCTGGCTTTACAGTGTTCACCTGTCCGGCCAGGACGGTGTCGATCACCGAGGCGATCAAGCGGTCCGCCGATGCTTCGTCGAATCCGAAGCCGAGCAGGAGCACCTCGGCCACCCCGTGGACCGCCGCCCACATCGTCATGGCCGCGTCGACCGGGCTCCCCGCAGCGAGCAGCCCCGCGTCGATGGCCCGGGTGGTGGTCGCCAGGGCCACCTCGAAGGCACGGGTGGCGGGCGCGAACGCCGCCACACCGGGCACGCCGACCCCCGCGGAGGCGGGCGGGAACCGGAACAGCACGCGGAACAGTTGTGGCGAGGCCAGCGCGTGGTCGACATAGGCCCGGGCGAGCGCCCGGATCCCCTCCACCGGGTCGGTCGTGTCGACGGCTTCGAACCGGTCGACCAGTTCGTCGAAGTACTGGGCCGCCACCGCGGCGACCAGGTCGTCCTTGTTTCTCACGTAGGCGTACAGGGCCGGGGCGGTGACCCCGAGGTTCCGGGCGACGGCCCGCAACGACAACGCCTCGACCCCGCCGGACTCGATCGCGGTGCGGGCGCAGCCCACGACGCGGGCACGGGACAGCGGTGACGACACCCCGTCATTCTTGCCCAAGTCGTGACAGCCGGGCGGCCGGTGCGGTAAACAGTGTTCACCCCGAGGAGGTCCGATGCCCATACCCCGCACCCTGTTCGCGATGGACGATCCCGTCGACCAGGACCTGTCGGTCGTCGCCGGCACCTGGCCCGACGATCTGGACGGCGAACTGCTGCTCAGCGCGCCCCACCCCACCACCCTGGACGGGCCCCACCCCTTCTTCGGGGACGGCACCGCCTACCGGCTGTCGCTGCGACCGGGACGGCACGGTGCGCCCGCGGACCGCTTCGCCTGGCGGCAACGTCGGATCGACACTCCGTCGTCGCGGCTGCGCATCAAGCGTCCCGACGTGTTCACCCCGACCGTGGTGGGGGTGCAGTCGCCCTTCGGCCACACCAACGCGGCCAACACGGCCCCGCTGCCCTGGAAGGACCGCCTGTTCATGACCTGGGACGCGGGCCGTCCGGTGGAGATCGACCCGGTCACGCTCGGCTTTCTGGGTGAGGTCGGTCGTCGCGACGAGTGGATCGACTTCGAGGTGTCGCCCCAACCCCTGCTGCCCATGGTCATGACCAC
>CAYVAS010000021.1:0-37280 GCA_964449375.1 uncultured Iamiaceae bacterium
TTGTCGGCGCCGGCGTGCAACAGCCGCCGGGCATCGTCGACGCTCCGGATCCCGCCGCCGACGGTGAAGGGGATGAAGACCTCTTCGGCGACCCGTCGCGCCATGTCCACGGTGGTCGCCCGGTCGTCGGCCGAGGCGGTGATGTCGAGGAAGACCAGCTCGTCGGCACCCTCCGCGTCGTAGCGGGCCGCCAGCGCCACCGGATCCCCGGCGTCCCGGATGCCGACGAAGTTCACCCCCTTGACCACCCGGCCGCCGTCGACGTCCAGACACGGGATCACGCGGGCCACCTGCATCCCGACGACCCTACCGGCCGCCCGGCTCAGCGGCTCCGCCTCAGGCGCCGACCTCGGCGGCCTCCAGCGCTTCGGCGAGGGTGAAGCGACCTTCATAGAGGGCCCGGCCCACGATCGCGCCCGACAGCCGGCGCGGCCCGGCGGAGAAACGGGCCAGCGCGGCGACGTCGTCGAGGGACCCCACCCCGCCCGAGGCGATCACCTCCAGGGTGGTGGTGCGCAGCACCCGGCCCAGGCCCTGGAAGTCCGGGCCCTCCATGGTGCCGTCGCGACCGATCTCGGTCACGATCACCGCCGCCACGCCGGCGGTCTGGAACCCGTCCACGACCTCGAGCAGGTCACGACCCGAGTCGGTCTCCCACCCGCGGGTGGCGACCCGCCACACCGGGTCGCCGGATTCGTCGACGACCTGGCGGGCGTCCAGCCCCACCGCGACCCGTCCCGGGTGCGTGCCTGCGAGTTCGCGGACCAGGTCGGGGGTCTCCATGGCGGCGGTGCCCACCACCACGCGCGCCACGCCCACGTCCAGCAACGCCTCGGCCCGGTCGCGGTCACGCACCCCGCCGCCGGACTGGACGGGCACGTCGACGGCCGCGCAGATCGCGGCGATCTGGTCCCGGTTGTGGGCCTCTCCGGTCCGGGCGGCGTCCAGGTCCACCACGTGCAACCATTCGGCCCCGGCCGAGGCGAAGGCCCGGGCCTGGGCGACCGGGTCGTCGCCGTAGGAGGTCTCCCGGTCGAAGTCCCCCTGGGTCAGGCGGACACAGCGTCCCTCACGAAGGTCGATGGCCGGATAGAGCTGCATGGCACTCACGTTCGCGTCCGGGCGCACCGGGCGGCGAACGCGGCGAGGATCGCCAGGCCGGTCCGGGCGGACTTCTCCGGATGGAACTGGGTGGCCACCAGGTGGTTGCGGGCGACCACGGCGCTCACCGGGCCGCCGTAGTGGCAGCGGGCGACGGTCTCGTCGCCGGGAGGCGCCGCGTAGGAGTGCACGAAGTAACACCACGGCTCGGGTCCCACCTCGGCGAGGAGCCAGTGGTCCGGGTCGTCGACGACCAGTCGGTTCCACTGCATCTGGGGCAGTTTCACGTCGCCGGCCAGCCGCCGGACGGAGCCGGCCAGCACCCCCAGACCCGGAGTGGCCGGGCTCTCCTCCGAGCCCTCGTAGAGCATCTGCATCCCCACGCAGATTCCCAGGAACGGCACGCCGGTGTCGTCGCGGGCGGCCAGGGCCGCCGCGCGGACCACCGGGGCGAGGCCGGTGCCGTGCAGGGCGTCGACGCTGCCGGCGAACGCGCCCACGCCGGGCACCACCACTCCGTCGGCAGCGGAGATCTCGGCTGCCTCGGCGGTCAGGCGGGCGTCCGCGCCCAGATGCTGGAAGGCCTTCTCGGCGCTGCGCAGGTTGCCGACCCCGTAGTCGACCACCGCCAGTCGGGGCCGGTCACTCACAACACACCCTTGGTGGAGGGTACTCCTCCACCCTCGTGACGGACCGCGGCGCGCAGGCACCGGGACACGCCCTTGAAGGTCGCCTCGATGACGTGGTGGGTGTTGGTGCCGGCTCGTCGGGTGACGTGCAGGGTGATCGCGGCCGAGGTGGCGAACGACGACCAGAAGTGCTCGGCCATCTCGGGGTTGAACGGCGGGTTCCCCAGCGGGAGTACCTCCCCGAAGGGCACGTCGTAGACCACGTAGGGGCGGCCCGACAGGTCCACGGCGACCTCGATGAGTGCCTCGTCCAGCGGGTAGAGCCCCGAGGCGTACCGCTGCACCCCCGCCTTGTCGCCGAGCGCCTCGGCGAAGACCTCACCCAGCAGGATGCCGGTGTCCTCGATGGTGTGGTGGCCGTCGACCTCCAGGTCGCCCTTGGCGTCGACCGTCAGGTCGAACCCGCCGTGGCGGCCGATCTGGTCGAGCATGTGGTCGAAGAAGGGCAGGCCCGTGGACACCTCCACGGTGCGCCCACCACCGTCGAGGTCGATCGACACGGCGATGTCGGTCTCCCCGGTGGTCCGCGAACGGGACGCCCGTCGGGTGGATGCGGTGGCTTCGGTCATGATCGGAGTATCTCCTGGAGCGCGTCGAGGAACCGGTCGTCCTCGTCCCTGGTGCCCACCGTGACGCGGAGGCACCCCTGCAGTCTGGGCCATGATGCGCAGTTCCGCACCAGCACCGAGGCATCCACCAGCCGTTGCCAGACCTCTTCGGCGTCGACGTTTCGGGGTCGGAACAGCACGAAGTTGGCGTCGGAGGGCACCACGTCGACCTCCAGGTCCGCCAGTCGGGCCACCAGCCGGCCCCGTTCCTCGCGTAGCGCCGCCACCCGGGCCCGCATCTCGTCCTCGAAGGTCAACGCAACCCGACCCGCGAGCTGCTTGGCGCTGTCCAGGTGGTAGGGCAGCACGACCTTGTCGAGCTCGGCCACCAGCCAGGCCGGACCCACCAGATACCCCAGCCGCAACCCGGCCATCGCCCAGGTCTTGGAGAAGGTCCGGGTCACCACGAAGGGGCGGTCCTCGGCCACCAGGTCGAGCGCGGAACGGTCCGCGAACTGACCGTAGGCCTCGTCCACGACACACAGCCGCCCCGTGTCGGCCGCCCGGGCCTCGATCACCGCGCGTGACTCGGTCCGTCCGGTCGGGTTGTTGGGAGAGCACAGGAACACCACGTCGGGGTCGTGGTCCGCGACGAATCCGGCGACCCGGTCAGGGTCCAACGAGAAGTCGGCCGCCCGGTCCCCGGTGACCACGCCGGTGCCGGTGATGCGCGCCAGGTGGGAGTGCAGCGCGTAGGTGGGTTCGAACACCGCTGCGGTCCGTCCCGGACCCCCGTAGGTCAACAGCAACGTCTGGAGCACCTCGTTGGAGCCGTTCGCGGCGAAGACCTGCTCGGGTCCCACGCCGTGCAGGGCGCCGATGTCGCGTCGCAACGCGGTGGCGCCACGGTCCGGATACCGGTGCCACTGCACGGTCGCCAGGGCTCGGGCCAGCGCCGGAGCGAAGCCCTCGGGCGGACCGACGGGGGACTCGTTGGTGTTGAGGCGCACCTCCACGTCGACCTGGGGCGAGTGGTAGCCCGCGCGCAGTGCCAGGTCGTCGCGGGGCGCGATCGGTGGGACGGGCGCGCTCATCGCGTCAGCCGGCGTGTGGCCGACTCGGCGTGCGAGGCCAGGCCTTCGGCTTCGGCCAGGGTCGCCAGCGTCGGGCCCAGCTCGGCGAACGCGTCCCGGTCGGCGCGGACCACGTGCATCTCCTTGCAGAAGTCGGCCACGCCCAGGACCTGGCCGTACCGGGCGCTGCGGTGGGTGGGAAGCACGTGACTGGGCCCGGCCAGGTAGTCGCCCAGCGAGGCCGGGGTGTACGGGCCACAGAAGATCGCCCCGGCGTTGCGGACCCCGGCCACCAGCGGGTCCGGGTCGGCCACCATGAACTGCAGGTGTTCCGGCGCGACCACGTTCACCACCTCCAGCGCCTGTTCGGGCGACGCGCACAGCGCCACGTGACCGTTCTGGCCGAGGGTCGCCTCGATCTCGGCCCGCCGTGCCGCCCCCGAGAGCTGCGCCTCGACCTCGGCGGTCACCGCGTCGGCCACGGCCTCGTCCCAGGTGACGCACCAGGCCAGTCCCAGCGGGCCGTGCTCGGCCTGCACCAGCAGGTCCACGGCGACCAGATCGACCGGGGCGGTGGCGTCGGCGACCACGACCACCTCGGAGGGTCCGGCGAAGGCGTTCGGCACCCCCACCCGGTCGGCCACCGCCCGCTTGGCGAGCGCCACGTAGATGTTGCCGGGCCCCACGATCACGTCCACCGGCCGGATCGACTCGGTGCCCTGCGCGACCGCCGCGATCGCCTGGGCACCGCCGACGCCGACCACCTCGTCGACGCCGGCGATCGCGCAGGCGGCCAGGGTCTCGTCGGGCACCGTGCCATCGGCCCGGGGCGGCACGCACACCACCACCCGCTCCACGCCCGCCACGCGGGCGGGAACCGCGGTGTGCAGCACCGTGGAGGGGTACACCGCCAGACCCCCGGGGACGTAGCAGGCTGCGGCGGCGACCGGTCGGAACACCGTGTCGACCCGGAGGCCGGTGGCGTCGACGAAGCTGGCGTCGGTGGCGGTGACGCTGCGTTGGTGTTCGTGGAAGGCCCCGATCCGTGCGGCGGCGACCTCCAACGCGGCGCGCAGCTCCGGTGCGATCCGTTCGGGCGCGGAGCGCACCGTCGCCTCGGGAACGATCAGGGACTCCAGGCGGGCCCCGTCGAAGCGTTCGGTCAGCTCCCGCACCGCCCGATCGCCGTCACGTTCGACCCGGGCCACGATCTCGGCGACCGCCTCGGCGGGCTCTGCGCCACCGGTCGACGGCGCGGGCAGAAGGCGGGCCAGGTCACCGGTGGCCTCTCGAAGGTCCAGTCGCTGCAGCACGACCGCACACGCTACCGCCGGGCCCCTGGGTGGTCTCCAACCGTTTCGGCCCGCTCCGGGACCGTCCACGGCGGCCGCGGACCGGCGGTCCCCTAGGCTCGCGCCCCGTGAGGGCGATCGACCCGGAACTGTCCGCGCTGGCGACGAACCTCGACGAGGTTCGTGTCCGGATCGAGGCGCTCGCCGGTGAGTTGGACCGCGAACCCACCGACCGGATCGCCGCCGAGCTGTTCGAGACCGAACGGGCCCTGCGTGCCGCGGTGCGCCGCCTCGCCGCTGCCCGACGGCTCGTCGCCGACCAGAACCCCTGACCGATTCGGCGGCCCAAAACGAGGACAGCGCCCCTCGAGAGGGGCGCTGTCCGGGCGACACCAGGCGGCGGATCCTGTGTCGCCGGGAACCAGGTGGCGGGAACCTGGTCGATGGCCATGCTATCGACCGACCTCCGCACTCCGACAACCCCCGGTCCGAAATTCAACGGGCGCCGTCACCACCGTGGTGCCCGAAGGCCGGCTCAGACCGTGGCCGAGGGGCAGAAATCGGCCAGCACACACGCCTCACAGCGGGGCCGGCGTGCCAGACACACGTTCCGTCCGTGCAGGATCAGCCGCATCGAGAAGTCGCCACGTTCGGCCGCGGGCACCATCGGGTTCAGCTCGTGCTCGACCTTCACCGGGTCGGTATCGGTGGTCAACCCCAACCGCCGGGCCAGCCGTCCCACGTGGGTGTCCACGGGGAGCCCGGGCAGGTCCATTGCGACGCTGCGCACCACGTTGGCGGTCTTCCGCCCCACCCCGGGCAGCGACACCAGGTCTGCCATGCGACTGGGCACCCGACCTTCGAAGCGTTCCACCAGCGCCTGGGCCATCCCCAGCAGGCTGCGGGTCTTGTTTCGGTAGAACCCGGTCGACCGGATCAGCTCGGCCACGTCGTCGGGGTCGGCGACCGCGAGGTCCTCCGGTGTCGGGTACCGGGCGAACAGCGCCGGGGTGACCTGGTTGACCCGCTCGTCGGTGCACTGGGCCGACAGGATCGTGGCGGTCAGCAGTTCGAAGGCGTTGCGGTGGTCCAGGGCGCACTCGGCGTCCGGATACTCCTCGGCGAGTCGTGCGTTGGTGACCCGGGCACGGCCCGCCGGACTACGTGGTCTTGCCATCTCCGAGACGCTAGCGACCCGGGTAGTCTGCGCCGATGGCCCGCCGCGTCGTGTCCTCACCCACCGCCGCCGACGATGCCGCCGCCGCAGCCGACGGGCTCACCTCGATCCGCAACGTCCTGCAGCTCCGACGCGGACTCCCCCACGAACGGACCCACACCGTGGAGGTCCGGCCCTTCGTGCCCGGCCGGGACGACGACGCCTGGATCGAGGTCAACAACCGGGCCTTCGCCGACCACCCCGACCAGTCGGGCATGACCCGGGACCGTCTCGCGGTGGACCTGGCGGCGGACTGGTTCGACGCGGCGGGGTTCCTGCTGCACGAACGGTCGGGCCGTCTGGCGGCGTTCTGCTGGACCAAGCGTCATCCCGCCACCGCCGAGGACCCTGCCTTCGGCGAGATCTACGTGATCGGGGTGGACCCGGACTTCCAGGGCGCGGGTCTCGGTGAGGAACTGGTGCTCGCGGGGCTCGACCACCTCAGCCGGGTGGGCGAGACCGTGGCCATGCTGTACGTCGAGGACACCAACGACCCGGCACGCCGGCTCTACGAGCGTCTGGGTTTCACCGTCCACCACGTCGACCGCGTCTACGACGCCCCGGCCGCCGGGTGAACCTCGGATCCGGCGGACCTCAACCCACCCAGTTGCCGATGGCCGAGGTGATCACGGCGGCTCCCGCGGCGATGCCGAGCTGCCGCATCGCCGAGTACAGCCGGGACCGGCCGGTGAAGGCGCCCAGCACCAGACCCACCGTGAACGCGGCGACCGCGCCCAACACGACCGAGGCCCCGATCGCGGCGTCGCCCTCGGTGAAGAACCAGGGCAGCAGCGGCACCACCGCGCCGATCGCGAAAGCCACGAACGACGCCCCCGCCGCCAGCCACGGCGAACCCAGCGAATCGGGATCGACGCCGATCTCCTCACGGGCGTGGGTCTCCAGAGCCAGTTCCGGGGTGGCCATCGCATTGCGGGCCATCGCCTCGGCGACGTCCGCGTCGAAGCCGCGCTCCACGTAGATCCGCACCAGCTCACGCACCTCCCACTCGGGGTTGTGCCGGAGCGAGTGGCGTTCGATCGCCAGCTCGCGTTCGAGCAGCTCCGCCTGGGCCCGCACCGAGACGTACTCTCCCGCGGCCATCGAGACCGCTCCGGCCACCAGCCCGGCGATCCCCGCCAGCCGCACGGTGCCTCCCGCCGCGCTCGCCCCGGCGAACCCGAGGATGAGGGCCACGTTGGAGACCAGGCCGTCGGAGACACCGAAGACCGCGGCGCGGGCCCAACCTCCGGAGATGTCCCGGTGCTGATGGCCCAGCCCCGAAGCTTCTTCGACCATGCCAGGCAAACTAGTCAAGTGTCCATGACCCGGTACGAGCACGACCGTTCCACACTGGCCTCGCTCCTCGAGGACCTGCCGTCCTACCGAATCGACCAGATCTGGGCCGGACTCTACGACCAGCTCCGCGAACCCCATGAGATCACCAACCTGCCCGTCGGTCTGCGCCGCGACCTCGACGAACGGTTCCCGAGCGCCCTCACCCCGGCCACGCTGTCCACCAGCGACGACGGTCAGACCCTCAAGTGGCTCCACACCCTCGGCGACGGCGCCACCATCGAGACCGTGCTCATGCACTACCCCCGTCGCTCCACGGTGTGCGTGTCCTCCCAGGCCGGTTGCGCCATGGGGTGCACCTTCTGTGCCACGGGCCAGGCGGGGTTCACCCGGCACTGCACCACGGGCGAGATCGTCGAACAGGTCGTGCGGGCTGCCCGCACCGCCCGCGACGCAGGCCGGCGGCTGTCGAACGTGGTGTTCATGGGCATGGGCGAGCCGCTGGCGAACCTGGACCGGGTGTGGCCCGCGGTCCAGCGGCTCCACGACGCGCTCGGCCTGTCGGCCCGTCACCTGACCCTGTCGACCGTTGGTGTGGTCCCGGGGATCCGCCGGCTCGCCGAGGCGGACCTGCCGGTGAGCCTGGCGGTGTCGCTGCACGCCGCGAACGACGCGTTGCGCTCCAGCCTGGTGCCCCTGAACGACCGGTACCCACTGGACGTGCTGCACCAGGCCTGCGCGGACTACCTGGCCGTGCGGCGGCGCCGGCTGTCCCTGGAGTGGGCGCTCATCGACGGCGTCAACGACCGCGACGTCGACGTGGCCGAACTGGCCGAGTTCGCGCGGCCGCTGCGCGCGCACGTGAACCTGATCCCGCTCAACCCCACGGGCGGGTTCGCCACGAGAGGCTCACCGCCCGAGCGCGTGGCCGCGTTTCGAGACGCGCTGGAGACCGTCGGGGTGAACGCCACGGTGCGCGCCAATCGGGGCAACGAGATCGACGCCGCCTGCGGTCAACTCGCCGCGGTCACGCTCCGCCGCTCCCGCAGGACCTGACGGTTCGGCTCGCGGGACCGCCATCGAATCGTCCGGGGTCCACGGGGACGGGCAAAATGGCCACCATGACCACGATCATCGACGGTATCGACGGACTCAAGGCCGCGGTGGGCACCCACCTGGGCCACAGCGACTGGTTGGAGGTCACCCAGGAGCGGGTGAACCTTTTCGCGGACGCCACCGGAGACCACCAGTGGATCCACGTCGACGTCGAACGCGCCACCGCCGAGAGCCCCTTCGGCGGTCCCATCGCCCACGGCTATCTCACCCTGTCCCTCGCCCCGGCGCTGGTTCCCCAGATCGTGAAGGTCGAGGGGTTCTCGATGGGGGTGAACTACGGCACCGCCAAGGTGCGGTTCCCCTCGCCGGTGCCGGTAGGTTCCCGCCTGCGGGTCGGCGCAGAACTGGTCGAGGTCACCGACGTCCCCGGCGGCGTGCAGGTCCAGATGCGCCTGACCTTCGAGGTCGAGGGTGCCGAAAAGCCCGCCTGCGTGGCCGAGGCGATCTACCGGTACCTGGTCTGAGCCGTCACATGAGGGTCGGCTGTCCGCCGTGGCGCGGGTGACCGCCGCGCTCGCCGACCGCTTCGAGGCGGTCGTGGACGCCAACGGCGACCTGCCTGCGGTCGACACCGGCGAATCGGTGATCTCCTTCGCCGAGCTGGACGCACGGGCGAACCGGGTCGCCCACTGGCTGGCCGAAACCGGTCTGGAGGTGGGCGATCGGATCGGCCTGGCCCTGTGGAACCGGATCGAGCACCTCGAGCTGCTGTTGGGCACGTTCAAGGCCCGGATGATCCCGGTCAACGTCAACTGCCGCTACACCGCTCCCGAGACCGAGGCGTTGCTCGTCGACGCCGCCGTCGCCGTGGTCGTCCACGAACCCACCGCAAGTGCGACGATCTCGGAAGCCTCCGCGGGGCACGACTGGCTCACCGTCGCGGTCGGCGGGCCCTTCGCGGAGGCACTCGCCGGCGCGAAGTCGGCACGGCCGACAGTGGTCCGCAGCGGCGACGACCCGTACCTGCTCTACACCGGGGGCTCGACGGGCACCCCCAAGGCGGTCCACTGGCGCCAGGCCGACCTGATCGCCGCGACCATGTCGGGTGCCGCGCAACGCAGTCCGGGCAGCCGGATGCTGCCGGCCAGCCCGCTCACCCACGGCACCGCCCAGTGGATCACCCTTTCCACGCTGCTCGCCGGGGGCACGGTGGTTCTCGGGCCGCTCCACGGTCTGGACGCTCCCGGTCTGTGGGACCGGGTCGAGGCGGGCCGGGTCTCCCGGCTGGTGATTGTCGGCGACGCCTTCGCCCGGCCGCTGCTGGACGCGCTCGACGCCGAGCCGGACCGGTGGGACCTCTCGTCGTTGGTCGCGATCACCTCCGGCGGGGCGCGCTGGTCCCCGACCACCCAGCAGGGCCTGCTCGAGCATCTGCCCCACGTGGCGATGGTCAACAGTTTCGGTGCCTCCGAAACCGGTGGTCAGGGTTCGGAGGTGGCCTTCGCGGGGGCGCCCCGTCCCGAGCGCGCCGGTCTGTTGCAGTTCGACCCGGGCGAGACGACCGTGGTGCTCGACGACGAGGGCCGCCCGATCTCGCCGGGTTCCGACGCCGTGGGACGTCTGGCCCGACAGGGACCGGTGCCGCTGGGCTACTACCAGGACCCCGAGCACTCCCGGGAGGTGTTCCCGGTGATCGACGGGGTCCGCTACGCCATTCCGGGAGATCTCGCCCGCGTCACCGCCGAGGGGGACATCCTGGTGCTGGGGCGGGACCGCAACGTGATCAACTCCGGCGGCGAGAAGGTCTTCGCCGAGGAGGTCGAGGCCCGGCTCATGACCCACCCGGACGTGACCGAGGCGGTGGTGGTGGGCATCCCCGACGAGCGGTGGGGCGAGAGCATCGGCGCGCTGGTCACGTTGCGGCCGGGTGCCGACCCTTCGACCGACGAGCTCGTCGACCACTGCGCCCAGGTGCTGGCCCGCTTCAAGATCCCGCGTCGGGTGCGGATCGTCGACACGATCCGGCATCTGCCCACCGGCAAGCTCGACCGGTCCTGGGCGGCCGCTACGATCGGCGCCACCCGCACCGACCGAGAGGGCCCGGCCCGATGAGCGAGTTCAACCTTGCCGATGTCTTCGACACGGTCGCCGACACGATCCCCGACACCGAGTGCATCGTGTGGCGCGACCGCCGCCTGTCGTACGCCCAGGTGGCCGACCGTTCGAACCGCCTGGCTCGCCATCTCGCCGACCGCGGTCTGGGTTGCCACACCGAACGGGGCGACCTGGACGGGCACGAGTCGGGCCAGGACCATCTGGCGCTGTACCTGACCAACGGCAACGAGTACGTCGAGGCGATGATCGGGGCCTACAAGGCCCGCGTGGCCCCCTTCAACGTCAACTACCGGTACGTCGCCGCGGAACTGCGCTACCTGCTCGCGGACGCCCGCGCCCGGGCCGTGGTCTACGGCGCCAGTTTCGCGCCGGTCCTGGACGAGGTACGCGGCGACCTGGACGATCTGGAGGTGCTCATCCAGGTCGACGACGACGGCGGAGCCACCCCCCTGCTGGAGGGCGCGGTGGCCTACGAGGACGTGATCGCCGGCGAGGAGCCGGGTCGACCCGCGGTGCGTCCCTCCCCCGACGACCTCTACATCCTCTACACCGGCGGCACCACCGGCATGCCCAAGGGGGTGTTGTGGCGTCAGGCCGACATCTACGTGGCCGCGATGGGCGGCCGACCCATCGGCAGCACCGAGGTGCTCGCCGGCTATGAGTCCCTGGCCCAGAACGCCTCCAACGCTCCCGGAGCGGTGAAGATGATGTGTGTGCCGCCGTTCATGCACGGCGCCTCCCAGTGGGGGATGTTCAACACCTTCACCGGCGGAGGGACCCTGGTCGTCCAGAACGAGGTCCGCCGGCTCGACGCCGCCGACGTGCTCGCCACCGCGGCCCGCGAGGGGGTGCTGACGCTGTTGAGCGTCGGCGATGCGATCGGCCGCCCCCTGATCGAGGAGATGGAGACGGGTGACCACGACCTGTCGTCGTTGATGGTGTTCGTCAACGGCGGTGCCGTGCTCAACCCGACGCTGAAGGACCGGGCGATCGCCGCCGTGGAGGGGATGATGGTCTACGACGCGGTGGGCGCCTCGGAGACCGGCGCGCAGATGACGCACTTCTCCACCGCCGCCGAGGCCGCGAGCTCCGGGACCTTCCAACCCGGACCCGACACCGTGGTCGCCGATGCCGAGCTGACCCGGATCCTGGAACCCGGCGAGGACGCCACGGGCTGGCTCGCCCAACGCGGCCGGGTACCGCTGGGGTATCTGGGAGACCCCGACAAGACCGCCCGGACCTTCCCGGTGATCGCCGGTGAACGCTGCGCGATCCCCGGCGACCGGGCCCGGATCCGGGCCGACGGCGTGATCGAACTGCTCGGGCGGGATTCGGTCACGATCAACTCCGGCGGCGAGAAGATCTTCGCCGAGGAGGTGGAACAGGCCATCGCCCACCACTCGGCCGTCTACGACGTGGTGGTCGTGGGTCGCCCCAGCGAACGCTGGGGCTCGGAGGTCGTCGCCCTGGTACAGATCCACGACGGCATGAACGCCACGGTCGAGGATCTCGCCGCCGAGGCGGCTCGGCACGTCGCCCGCTACAAACTGCCCAAGGACTGGATCTTCCTGCCGGCGCTGCAGCGGTCCCCGGCGGGCAAGGCCGACTACCGCTGGGCCCGGTCCGTCGCCGAAGGCGACGCGGAAGCCTGAGGCGACGATGGACGACACCTTCGTCGATGCGGACGGCACCCGGCTCCATCTGGTCGCCGAGGGCTCCGGTCCCACGGTGGTGCTGCTGCACGGCTGGCCGGAGTTCTGGTGGTCCTGGCGGCATCAGCTCCCCGCCCTGGCCGAGGCCGGGTTCCGCGCGGTGGCCTTCGACCTGCCCGGGTTCGGCGACTCCGACAAGCCGGACCGGGACTACACCGAGGAGTGGGTGAACGCCACCCTCGCAACGGCGATCCGTGGGCTGCTCGACCCCGGCGAGCGGTGCGTCGTCGTGGGCCACGACTGGGGCGGCCTGCTGGTGTGGCCCTTCGCCCGACGGTACCCCGAGCTGCTCGCCGGCGTGGTCGGCGTGAACACACCCGATCTGCCCCGCGGCACGATGCCGCCGCTGGCGGTCATGGCAAAGGTGTTCACCGGTCACCCCAACTACATCATGCAGTTCCAGGACCCGGGGCCCGCCGACTGGATCCTCGCCCGGGACGTCACCGCGTGGATGGACTTCATGTACCGCGGTCCGGCCACGCGCCGTCACGAGGTCTTCGACGACGACGTGTTGAGCCGGTACATCGAGGTGTTCAGCCGGCCCGGCGCGGTCACCCCGACGCTGAGCTACTACCGGAACATGGACACCAACTGGCACGCGGCCGCGGCGCTGGACGAACGGATCGACCTGCCGGCGTTGATGATCTGCGCCGAAGGCGACCCGGTACTCACCCCGGCGATGTCCGAGGGCATGGAGGAACGGGTCGCGGACCTGCAACGGGTGATCATCGACGACTGCGGCCACTGGACGCAGCAGGAACAACCCGCTGCCACCAACGCCGCGCTCATCGAGTTCTGCACCCGAGTCCTGCACGGCCGGAGCTGAGCGTCCTCAGTCCTCCTGGAGCGTCTGGACCAGGTCGCGGTAGCCGGGAAGGGCCCGCACCGTCGCCAGGTCGTCCTCGTTCTCGATCAGCCGTGGTGCTCGGAAACCCGCCTCCACGGCCCGGATCAGCCACGACAGCCCCGCCTGGGCGTCACCGGCCTTGGCCCAGGAACACGCCACCTCGTAACTGGACTGGGCCGGGCTGCGCCGGCCGTCGGCCACGAGCCGTTCGCCCACCACGGCGGCCTCGCGGTAGGCGCCGGTGAAGTGCAGATGGTTCTGGAGCTGCGCGGTGGCGTCCACCGCCTGCTCGTCGCCCTCGAGGAGTCGTTCGGCGAGCGGGACGGCGATCTGGGCGCCGGCGATCACCCGGGCGACCACCAGGTTCGGCGGAGTCGGGGCGATCGAGAAGGCCTGGGCGAAGAGCTGCACCGCTTCGGTGCTGCGCCCCTGAGCCGCGGCGATCGACGCGGAGAGGTGCGGGCTCACCCCACCGCGCCCGGTGGCCTCCAGCAGCAGGTTCTCGGCTTCGGCGGCGTCACCGACCCGAAGCGCGTCCCACGCGGCGGCTTCGAGTCGGTCCGGATCCACCGGGCGTGCGGGTTGCCGGGGCGGTGGGGGCACCAGGTGCAGGTCGGGCCGTCCCCGCCGGGACCGGCGCTTGGAGCGCCGCGGCGGATCGTCGCGACGCGGCGGTGGGTCGTCGAAGGAGGTTCCCCGGCCGCTTCCCATGGCCAGTCCCCGCCCACCGCCCAGGTAGCCCTCCTGCATGGCTTCGGCCAGGTTCATCAGCCCGAGCATGGCGATGAACACCGCCGCGAAGGTGTGACCCGAGAAGAACAGCACCAGGGTGGCCAACCCGGCGGCGCCCAGCGAGCTGTACCGGGCGGCGCGCAGGCCCCACAGCGTGCGGGTGACCTGGCCACCGTCGAGAGGCAGCAGGGGAAGCAGGTTGGCCATCGACCACCAGAAGTTGATGTACCACACCAGGTAGAGCACGAAGTTCCACCGCGAGAACTCCGGGAACAGCACGTTGCCCTCGTAGAGCGCCTTGGCGGGGATCGCCAGCACGAGGACCCCGGCGATCACCCCTGACAGGCTGACCATCACCGAGCGCCACTTGGGCAGCTCCCGCTGGCCGTGGGTCAGCCCCCAGAACGCGGTGATGGTGATCCGGGGATGTTGGGCGTTCATCCGGTAGGCCACCGCGTGGCCGAGTTCGTGCACCAGGATCGACACGAACACGATGCCGATCCAGATCGCCAGGAACACCAATCGGTTCCCCGGCCAGGCCTGGATGGTGCTGGCGCCCAGGAGCGCGGCGATCAGGAAGAAGGGCCATTCGACCGTGAGCGGTATCGAGCCGATGCGGAGCTGGCGTCGGCCGGACATTCCCCCAGCATAGGGAGGCCCCTCGTTCCACGCCGTAGCATCCGGAGGCGTGAGTGACCTTCCGCGCGGGGCCGCCAAGGCCGAGGCGGTGCGCTCGATGTTCGATGCGATCGCGCCGCGTTACGACCTGATGAACCGGCTCATGACGTTCCGCCTCGACGTGGGCTGGCGGCGCCGCACCGTGGACCGGCTCGGATTGCCCTCCGGATCGGTGGTCCTCGACGTGGCCTGCGGCACCGGGGATCTGTGCCGCGACCTGGTGCGCGCCGGTCACCGGCCCGTCGGCGTGGACTTCTCGCACGGGATGCTCACCGCGGCGCGTACCGGCGCACCGCTGATCAACGCGGACGCGTCGGCCCTGCCGGTCGCTGACGCGTCGGTGGACGGGGTGACCTGCGGGTTCGCGCTACGGAACTTCGTCGCGCTGGAACCGGTGCTGGCCGAGACCGCACGGGTGCTGCGCCCCGAGGGCCGGATCGCCCTGCTGGAGGTGGCCACCCCGCCGAACCCGCTGATGCGGTTCGGCCACGGGATCTACTTCGGTCAGGTCGTGCCCCGGCTGGGCGCGCTGCTCTCGGACCCGGACGCCTACCGCTACCTACCGGACTCGGTGGCCTATCTGCCCGACACCGACACCCTGTTGGCGATGGTGGCCGACGCGGGCTTCGACCGGGTCGAACGGGTGGAGCTCACCGGTGGCATCGCCCAGCTGATCACGGCGACGCGACGGTGAGCGTCGTTCACGTCCGCCGGATCGATCCGGACGTGGACCTGGCCGGGTTCGCCGGGGACACCGGCTGGCTCTGTGCACGCGGTGGGGTCGGAGTCGCCGGGCAGGGGACCTGGCGGCGCTGTCCCCCGGATCAGGTGAGCCGGGAACTCGCCGGACTCGGCGACAAGGTCGTCGCGATCGGGGCCCGGCCGTTCCGCCCGGACGCGGCCTGGGACCTGGTGATCCCCCGGCACCAGGTCCGCGTCGACGCGGACGGCACCGCCTGGGAGACCCGCATCGGCACCAACGACGACTCCGACTGGCAACCGGTCCCCGGCACCGACTCCGGCGCGCAGGATCCCCCCTCGGCACCCACCGGGGTCCAGGTGACCCCTGTGGAGTCGGCCCGGCACTGGCAGGACGCCGTGGCGCGCACGACCGCTGCGATCCGGCGGGGCGAGGCCGACAAGGTCGTGATCGCCCGCGAGGTGATCGCAACCGCCGAGACCGCCCTGGCGCCGTCGGCGTTGATCCGACGTCTGGCCCACCGCTTCGAGGGCTGTCACCTGTTCAGCGTGGACGGCCTGGTGGGTGCCAGCCCCGAGCTGCTCGTCGAACGGACCGGCAGCACCGTGCGGTCCCAACCCATGGCCGGCACCGCCCGCCGCTCACCCGACCCCGACACCGACGCCTCGCTCGCTGCGGAGCTGGTGGCCTCGGCGACCTACCGCCAGGAACACCAGCTCACCATCGACATGGTCTACGACACGTTGCTGGATTTCACGAGCTTCGTGGATTTCGAACCCGAACCGTCGATCGTGCCCCTCGCCAACGTGTTCCACCTGGCCTCCCGCGTCGAAGGCCGCCTCACCGCACCGCCCGCCTCGGTGCTCGACCTGCAAGCGGCGCTGCACCCCACCCCGGCGGTGTCGGGCCGGCCCCGGGACGCCGCGATCGACCTCATCGCACGGGTCGAGGGCCGGGACCGGGGCCGCTACGCGGGCACGGTGGGGTGGGTCGACGGTGCGGGCAACGGTTCGTGGGCGGTGTCGATCCGCTGCGCCCAGATCGACCCGACCGATCCGCGGCGCGCCCGGATCCACGCGGGGTGCGGGCTGGTGGGCACCTCGGATCCGGCCCGTGAGTTCGCCGAGTCCGAGGCAAAGCTCCAGGCGATGCTCTCGGTCCTGGGAGACTGAGCGGCACCATGACCAGTGCACCCCAGAGCGGTCCCTCCACCGTCGGTGTCGCGTTCTGTCGCACGCTGGTCGACGAATGGGTCCGTGCCGGGGTCACCGACGCGGTCGTCTCCCCGGGATCGCGGTCGACCCCGCTGGTGGTGGCCCTCGCGGAGCGGCTCCGGGTGCAGGTGATCCTGGACGAACGCAGCGCCGCCTACACGGCCCTGGGCCTCGCGCTGGCCTCGGGCCGGCCCACCGTGGTGGCCTGCACCAGCGGGACGGCGGCCACCCACTTCCACGGCGCGGTCGTCGAGGCCGACCAGGCCGGAGTACCCCTGGTGGTGTGCACCGCGGACCGACCCGTCGGGTTGCGGGACGTCGGCGCCCCCCAGACCACCGATCAGGTCCACCTCTACGGGCGGGCCCCCCGATGGTTCGCCGACCCGGGCGTCCCGGACCGGCTCACCGCGTCCACCTGGCGATCGCTCGGGGCCCGGGCGATCTGTGAGGCCACCGGCCCGCGACCGGGTCCGGTCCATCTGAACCTCGCCTTCGCCGAACCGCTCCTGGACCCGGACCCCTTCCCGGGGCCCCCCGGGCGCGCCGACGGTGGACCCTGGCACCGCTCCCCGAGACCCGCCGCGCCCGTGGATCCGCCGGCCGACGTGCGGGCGATGTGCGACGCGGCGGTCCGGCCGCTGGTCGTCGCCGGCCACGGCGCGCCCGGATCCCTCGACCTCGACGGGGTGCCGGTGCTGAACGACCATCGGGGCGCACCGACGGGCACCGTCGCCCACTGGGACCTGCTGGTCCGGGAGCCAGGGTTCGCGGCGTCCCACGAACCGGACCTGGTGGTGCGGGCCGGGCTCCCCCCGGCCTCCAAGGTCCTGGCACGGTGGTTGGCCGGTCTGGACGCGCCCCAGATCGTGCTGGCGCCGGCGGGCCGATGGGTCGACCCCGACCGGGTCGCCACCTGGGTCCTCGCCTCACCCACCCGCCTGTCGCTGCGCGCCCACCACGAGTGGGCGACGTCCTGGCACCGGGCGGGTTCCCGCGCGGCCGACGCCGTGGACGCGGTGCTGGGTGCGCACGACGAGGCGACCGAACCGGGCGTGGCCCGGCGGGTGATGGCGACCCGCAGGGAAGGTTCCAGCCTGGTGGTGTCGTCGTCGATGCCGGTGCGCGACCTGGAGGCGTTCGCCGCGCCCCGGTCCGGGGTCCGGGTGCTCGCCAACCGGGGAGTCAACGGGATCGACGGGGTCACCTCCACCGCGGTGGGCGTGGCCCTCACGGGAGCTCCGACCACGCTGCTCATCGGCGACCTGGCGCTGCTGCACGACCAGGGTGCCCTCACCGGGCTGGCCGAGCGCGACCTGGATCTGGAGCTGATCGTCGTCGACAACCGGGGCGGCGGCATCTTCTCGTTCCTGCCCCAGGCCCAGACCCTGGACGGCGCCGACTTCGAGCGCTTCTTCGCCACCCCCCAGCACCTCGACCCCACCGCGCTGTTCACCGCGCACGGCATCGCGCACGACGTGGTCGCCACGGCCAGCGAACTCGACCGTGCCCTGGACGACTCCGCCGATGCCGGCGGTGTCCGGGCGATCGTCGTGTCCACCGACCGGGTCACCAACACCGGCGTGCACGACGAGCTGGCCGGCGCCGTCGCCGTCGCCCTGGGCCGATGAGCCCGACCGTGCTGCTGGTCCACGGGTTCTCCCAGACCACCGCCTCGTTCGACCCGCTGGTCGGGGCGCTCGCGGCGCACGGGCTCACCGGCCGGGCCCTACCACTGCCCGGCCACGACACCGGTTCGGGAACCGACCGGCTGGTGCACGGTGACCTGTGGTCGGGCGCGACCGGACTGGTCGCAGGCGGGCACCGCGGAGTCTGGCTCGGCTACTCGATGGGCGCCCGCCTTGCGCTGCACGTCGCCCTCGCCCACCCCGAGGCCGTCGACGCGTTGGTGCTCGTCGGCGGCACCGCGGGGATCGACGACCCCGACGAACGCGCGGCGCGCCGGGCCGCGGACGCCGCCCTGGCCGACCAGATCGAACGCGACGGACTGGAACCGTTCCTGCGGGACTGGCTGGCCCGCCCCCTGTTCGCCACCCTTCCACCCGACCCGGACCGGCTGACCCGCCGCCTCACCAACCGCGCCGCCGGGGTCGCCTCGTCGCTCCGCCACTGGGGAACCGGCACGATGGATCCACCGCTGTGGGACCGCCTCGGCGAGATCGCGGCGCCCACCCTGGTCCTCGCCGGCGCCCTCGACACCAAGTTCAGCGCGCTGGGCCGGCGCCTGGCCGCGGGAATCGGGTCTGCCGCCCGCTTCGAGACCGTCGACGGTGCCGGCCACGCCGCGCACATCGAACGGCCCGACGAGGTCGCCCACCGCGTCGCCAGCTTTCTCTACCCGCCGCCGAGTCGAACGGTCAGCCGAGCGCCAGACCGAACGCGAACTCCAGACCGGTGACCAGTTGGGCCTGACCGACGGCGCCCAACACCCCGATCAGCTCACGACCCCGGGCACCGGCGAGCACCGCCCGGACCGCGGGGACGGCGACGACCCCTCCGATCGCACCCACCGCGCCCCAGGGTCGACCGCCCGCCACCGACACCACGACCACCCCGACCACTGCGGTGGCCACGAGCGCGACGAGCAGGCCACGGGTGGCCCCGTCGCCCATCCGCACCGCAAGGGTCCGCTTGCCCGAGGCCGTGTCACCGGGAATGTCGCGCAGGTTGTTGACCACGAGCAACGCGGTGGCCAGCAAGCCGACCGGCACCGACGCCGCGAAGGCCAACCAGGACCATGCGCCGGTGTTCACATAGGTGGAGCCCACGGTGGCCACCACCCCGAAGAACACGAACACGAACACCTCGCCGTAGCCGGCATACCCGTAGGGCCGGGGCCCCCCGGTGTAGAACCAGGCCGCGGCGATCGCGGCGAGACCCACCACGACGAGTTCCCAGCCCACCACCGCCGCCAGGGCCAGACCGGCCACCCCGGCGACACCGAACGCCCCGAACGCGGCCAGCCGGACCGACCGGGGTCGGGCGAGCCGCTGACCGACCAGACGCACCGGGCCGACCCGCCGGGCGTCGTCGTCGGTGCCCCGCACCCCGTCGGAGTAGTCGTTGGCGTAGTTCACCCCCACCTGCAGGGCGAGCGACACGACCAGTGCACATGCGACCCTCCAGGCGATCACCCCGTCGCCCACGGCCACGGCCGTACCGACCGCAACGGGTACCACCGCAGCGGGCAACGTCCGGGGACGGGCCCCCTGGATCCACTCGCCGACCGACGCCATCGGCCCCCGACCCTACGCCGGTCGGGGCTTGGGGAAGGCCCCAGGGTCGGCGCGTACGGTGATGGGCGCCATGTCCGTGCCACGTCTCGTCGCCATAGAGGCCACGCCCAGCCCCGAGTTCGTGTCCCGCCTCTCGGGCATCTGGGAACGGGGGGACGCCGCGTTCCCGGTGGATCCGCGCCTTCCCGAGGATCTCCGGAACCAGCTCCGCGCGGACCTCGGGGTTGGCGACGAGGTCGCCGAGGGCGACGCGCTCGTCGTGGCCACCAGCGGATCGACCGGCCGTCCCAAAGGGGTCGTGCTCACCCATGAGGCCCTGGCCGCGCAGGCCCGGGCGGTCCATACCCGCCTCGGTGTCGACCGCACCGTCGACTCCTGGTGTGCCTGTCTGCCCCTGGCCCACGTCGGCGGTCTCGGCGTCGTGGTCCGTGCCCTCGTCGACGACGTCCCCCTGCAGGTGGTGCCCCATCTCGACCCCGGCGCGGTCGACGCCACCCTGGTCTCGCTGGTGCCCACGGTGCTGGACCGGTTGGAGGCCGGCGTGGCCGAACGTTTCCGCTGGATCCTCCTCGGCGGGGCCCCCGACACCGCCGAGCGCCCCGCGAACGTGCTGCACACCTGGGGGATGACCGAGTCCGGTGGCGGCGTCGTCTACGGCGACCGGCCGCTCCCCGGCGTCGAGGTGCGCGCCCGCGACGGCGAGTTGTTCATCCGCTCCCCCGGCCTGCTCCGCTGCTACCGCGACGGCACCGATCCCAAGGACTCCGACGGCTGGTACGCGACCGGCGACCTCGGTTCGGTGACCCCGGACGGCCGGGTGAAGGTGGTGGGACGACGTGACCACCTGATCATCACCGGCGGCGAGAACGTCCGCCCCGAGGCCGTCGAGACGGTCATCGCCGAGGTGTCCGGGGTCGCCGACGTCGCGGTCACCGGCCGGGCCGATCCCGAGTGGGGCCAGCGGGTCGTGGCCCTGGTCGTCCCGGCGGACCCCTCGACGCCGCCGGACCTCGCGACCCTCCGCGACGTCGTCGGCAATGCGCTCGGCCGCCACGCTGCTCCCCGCGAACTGGAACTGGTCGACACGATCCCGCGCACCACGCTCGGAAAGATCCGCAGGGGCGCACTGTGACGCGCCGACTGGTCCTCGCATCGGGTTCCCCGGCACGGCTGCAGTTGCTCCGCCACGCCGGCATCGACCCGGAGGTGATCGTCTCGGGCGCGGACGAGACCATCGACGACGACCTGGCTGCGGCCGATGCCACCGTCGAGCTCGCCGGCCGCAAGGCCGCGACGGTCGCCGAACGCATGAGTGCAGCGCACGGAACTCCGCTGGTGCTGGGGTGCGATTCGATGCTCTGCTTCGACGGCACGAACCACGGCAAACCCCGGACTGCCCAGGTCGCCACGGCGGCCTGGCGCGCCCGTCGCGGGCGGGCCGGGGTGCTCTGGACCGGCCACGTGCTCATCGACACCACCGACGGACGCCGGGTCGAAGCCGCGTGCGCGACCACCGTGCGCTTCGCCGAGGTCACCGATGACGAGATCGCCGCGTACGTCGCGACCGGCGAACCGCTCGGCGTGGCCGGCGCGTTCACCCTGGACGGCCGGGGCGCCGCGTTCATCGACGGCATCGACGGCGACCACTCCAACGTGGTCGGCCTGTCGTTGCCCACCCTGCGCACGTTGCTCGGCCGGCTGGGACTGTCGATCATGGACCTGTGGCGATGACCCTCCAGATCGGACCGCACCGGGTGGACCCACCGGTCGTGCTCGCCCCGATGGCCGGGGTGACCGACCTGACCTTCCGCACCCTGTGCCGCCGCCAGGCCGGGGGATCCGGCATCTTCGTCAACGAGATGGTGATGGTGCGTGCCCTGGTCGAAGGCGACCCGCGGACCTTGGCCATGGCCCGCTTCGGTGACGACGAACGTCCCCGCAGCCTGCAGCTCTACGGCACCGCGCCCCACGTCACCGCCGCGGCCGCGCGGGTGGCCGTCGACCAGTTGGGCGTCGACCACCTGGACCTGAACTTCGGCTGCCCGGCGGCCAAGGTCACCCGCAACGGCGGCGGCGCGGCACTGCCGGTGCGACGCCGCCTGCTCGGCGACATCATCGCCGCGACGGTCGAGGCGGCGGGTGCGGTGCCGGTGACGGTGAAGTTCCGCATGGGCACCGACGACGACCACCTGACCTACCTGGAGACCGGCCGCATCGCCGAGGACGCCGGCTGTGCGGCCATCGCGTTGCACGCCCGGACCGCCGCGCAGCACTACGCGGGTCACTCGGACTGGAGCGCGATCGCCGCGCTGAAGGACGCGGTGACCACGATTCCGGTGCTGGGCAACGGCGACATCTGGGAGGCCAGCGACGCCCTGGCGATGATGGCCGCCACCGGCTGTGACGGGGTGGTCATCGGCCGCGGGTGTCTGGGCCGGCCGTGGCTGTTCCGCGACCTCGCCGCCGCGTTCGCCGGCCGTCCCGTGCCCGAACCTCCGGGTCTCGCCGAACAGTGCGACCACCTGCGCGCCCACGCCGGGCTGCTCGTGGAACACCGCGGCGACGACGATCTGCGCCACTTCCGACGCCACGCCGCCTGGTACCTCAAGGGCTACCCGGTGGGCGGCGCGGCCCGCCGCAGGGTCACCGACGTGTCCACCCTTGCCGACCTCGACGCCACCCTCGACCAGCTCGTCGCCGATCACGGGGACCTGCCGCTCCCCGCCGAGGCCCGCCGTACCCCCCGCGGACACACCTCGGGTCCCCATCCGGTCCGGCTACCCGAGGGCTGGTACGACCTGGCCGACGACCCGACGCCGCCGGTGGGTGCCGACATCGAGGTTTCCGGCGGCTGAGCCGCCGCGTTCAGCCGGCCTCGGTGAGCGCGGATTCATCCGCCACGGCGAGCATCTCGTCCCACCCCTGGCGCAGACAGTCGATGAACACCTCCGGGTCGCGTACCGCGGCCCGGTCGGCGTTGACCGCGATGTGGCAGGTGTCCACGTAGCTCAGCAGCGTGATGTTGGTGGCCGCGCCGCTGAGCGGCGCGAACGCGTACATCTCGGTGACCTTCCCACCGGCGGAGAACAGCTCGACGGGTGCGCCGGGCACGTTGGAGGTGACCACGTCGACGCCCCGCAGGACCGATCCGAACACCTCGGTGGTCAGGCCCCGGGGGAGCCGGTTGAGCACCCCGGCCATCGGGTCGACCAGGTCCAGGGCCGGTTCGGCACGCTGCCGGGCCACCAGGGTGTGCACCGAGCGCATGCGCTCCACCGGATCCTCGATCACCAGCGGGATGTCGAAACGGGCCGGCACGAAATGGTTCCCACCCACCCCCTCCTCCTGGCGCACGTTGATCGGCATCGCCATCCGCAGCACGCCGGTGGACGCCCCGTGCGCCTCGTGATAGCGGCGCAGTCCCGCCGTGGTCGCCGCCACGAACGCGTCGTTGAGGCGCCCACCGGCCACCTTGGCCGCCGCCTTGGCCCGTGCCAGGGGAACGCTGATCGTGTCGAAGTGCATCTTGAGCGACCGTTCGGTCATGACCGCGGATCGGGGACGGATCGACGGGGCGATCAACCGACCCGCCGAGGCGGCCACCTCAGCGCCGCGGCGCAGCGCCGCGCCCGGGTCCCGCAGCAGGGCCGCCACCGCCGCCGAAGCCCCGCCGGCCAGGAGCTGTGAGGTCTCCCGTTCCCGGTCGAAACCGTGGCGCACCCCGTCCATGAGGCGTTCGAAGGGACCCATCACCTCGGGTTCGGGTTCGGGTGGCAGGGGCGCGTCGTCCTCGGCGGGGTCCCGCTCCAGGTCGAACAGGACCATGGCCATGGCCACCGCGCCCACCCCGTCGGTGATCGCGTGGTGGATCTTGGCGATCATCGCCGCGCCCCCGTCGTCGAGGCCTTCGACGACGTGGATCTCCCATTGGGGTCGGGCCCGGTCGAAGCTCTGCATGGCGATCGGCTGGGCGTAGTCGAGCACGTCACGCATCGAGTGGCCGCCGCTCACCCAGCGCAGGTGGAAGTCCAGATCGAAGTTCGGGTCGACCTCCCAGCGGGGCGGCACCAGCGAATAGGGGTTGCCCCGCACCCGGTGACGCATCCGCGGCAACTGGCGGGTGCCCCGGTCGATCTGGCGACGCAACCGGGCCCGGTCCGGTGCCTCGTCGAGCCGGATGACCGCGGTGATCGTGGAGCGCAACAGCGGATCCCGCTCGATCGTCCACATCAGCGCGTCGGTGTCGCTCATGCGGTGCGTGATCGATTCGGCCATCGTTCCTCCTCGCGATCGGGCCAGCGCCCTCGACGGTGCGCCCAGTCTGGCACCCGGCCCACCGTCGCAGGATCGCCACTACCCTCGCGGCCATGGCCAACCGACTCGCCGACGCGTCCTCGCCGTACCTCCGCCAGCACGCGGACAACCCGGTGGAGTGGTGGCCCTGGAGCGCCGAGGCCTTCGCCGAGGCGGAACGCCGTGACTGCCCGGTGCTGATCTCGATCGGCTACGCCGCCTGTCACTGGTGCCACGTGATGGCCCACGAGTCCTTCGAGGATCCCCAGATCGCGCAGATCATGAACGAGTCGTTCGTGAACATCAAGGTCGACCGCGAAGAACGCCCCGACATCGACGCGCTCTACATGGAGGCCACCCAGGCCATGACCGGCACGGGCGGTTGGCCCATGACCGTGGTCGCCACGCCGACGGGTGAACCGTTCTTCTGTGGCACGTACTTCCCGCCCCGAGCCCGCAACGGACAGGCCGGCTTCGGAGAGATCTGCGCCGCGTTGGCCGCCGCCTGGGAGGACTCCCGCGAACAGGTGCTCTCCCAGGCCGAGGCGGTGGTCGGACACCTGCGTGCGGCGACCTTCGCGGCCGCCGAGCAGCCCACCATCGCCGACGTCGACAATGCCGTCGCCAATCTGGTGGCGTTGCACGAACCCCGCTGGGGCGGCTTCGGCGGGGCACCCAAGTTCCCCCAGCCGATGGCCATCGACGTGCTGCTGGCGGCCTTCGTCCGCCACGCCGACGACGCCGCGCTCAAGGTCGCCGTGGACACCCTGGACGCCATGGCCGCCGGAGGGATCTACGACCACCTGGGCGGCGGATTCGCCCGCTATTCCACCGACGCGCGCTGGCTGGTCCCCCACTTCGAGAAGATGCTCAGCGACCAGGCGCTGCTGGTCACCTGCTACACCCACGCCTGGCAACTGGTGGGTCTGGAGCGGCACCGTCAGGTGATCGCCGAGACCGTGACCTACGTGCTGCGGGATCTGGCACTTCACGGCGGCGGGTTCGCCTCGTCGGAGGACGCGGACGCCGACGGGGTCGAGGGCAGCTTCTCGGTGTGGACCCCCGCAGAGATCGAACACGTGCTCGCCGACGACCCCGAGGCGGCCCGGGCGGCACTGGAGTGGTGGTCGGTGACCGACGAGGGCAACTTCGAGGGCACCTCGATCCTGCACCGCATCGACCACCGCACCGATCTGGTCCGGCCCGAACCCGTCGAGCGGGCCCGCGCCGCGTTGTTCGCTGCCAGGGAGACCCGCGTCCGCCCCGGCCTGGACGACAAGGTGCTCGCCGAGTGGAACGCGCTCATGATCGGCGCGTTGGCCCAGGCTGCGATCGCACTGGACGAGCCCGGTTGGCTGGCCGCCGCCGAACGGTGCGCAGAGTTCCTGGTGGGGCACCTGCACGACGGGTCCGGCTGGCACCGGTCCTGGCACCCCGAGGGCGGCCCGGGCCCCCGCGCGTTCGCCGTGGACCTGGCCACGCTGTGCGATGCGTTCACCCGGCTGTACGAAGCCACCGGTTCGGCCCGGTGGCTCGACGAGGCACGGTCCTGTGCCGAGGCACTTCTCGCCGACCATGCCGATGCCGACGATGGCGGGTTCTTCACCACCGCGCACGACGGCGAAGCGCTGGTGGTTCGCCAGAAGGACCTCCAGGACACCCCGTCGCCGTCGGCGAACAGCGCCGCCGCTGTCGCCCTGGCCCGCCTCGGCGCGCTGGTGACCGAACCGCGCTACACCGAAGCGGCCCGTGGGGTGACCGCGCTGACCGGGCGCTTCGCCGGCCAGCACCCCACCGCCTTCGCGCACCTGCTGGCCGCGGTTCCGCTGCTGGATCAGGGCGCGGTCGAGGTGACGGTCTCGGGAACGGGACCGGTCACCGACGCGCTGGTCGGGCGCTACCGGGAAACGTGGCGTCCCGAGGCGGTGCTGCGCCACGAACCCGATGCCGAACCGGCCGCCCTGGTGTGCCGCAACCAGGTCTGTGACCTGCCGACCACCGACACGGCTGTCCTCAGCGCGTCGCTGGGAGACTGACATCGGGACTCGGCATCGGGCGGAAGGCTGTCGGCCCGCAGTGCCGGCAGGATCGGCAAGAACCTGAACCAGCGACTACCGAGGCCCGTCCAGGGTGACCGACACCTTCCCGCCGACCGTCACCGTGACCTGGGTACACGAAGCCTGAGCATCCTCGACGACGTCGACGTCCACGACACCGGGTGCGGCGAGATCGACCGAGATGCTGCCGTTGTGGATCGTGGTCGCCGAGGCGATCCGGTGCACCGCAGCGGTTGCCTCACCGATGTCGAGGCACGACGCCTCGACGGCATCGTGGACCGCGACCGCGAAGGGACCGAACGGATGGTCACCCTGGGGTCCGGCGCCCAGGATCGTCACCGTACGCGCCGAGCCGTCGACTCCGGCCGCCGCGCAACTCCGCTGTCCGTCTGCGATCCGCCCCGGACGGCCCTGTTCGACCGTCCAGTTCTCCAAGCCGAGTTCGTCGAGCGTCTTCTCGGCCATCTGACGTGCGGACGAGAAGTCGAGGCATGCCGCTTCCAGGCCGGTTGCCACATCCTCCAGGCGTCGTTGCAGCGCCGCGACCTCGGTGTGCTGATACGTCCCCGGGTCGAGCGCCCGATACATCTCGGGTACGGGCGTCCCTTCGGCAAGGACGACCACGACGCCGTCACCGTTGTCGTAGGCCACCATGTCCGGCGGCGGCGCCGTGGTCAGTTTGCGCCAGGCAGTGGTGCAGTCGACGACCGGGTTACCGCTCGCCACGCCGATGATCGCGTGGCCGTCGGGGTCGACCTCGCCGGAGTGCGGGTCGGCAGGACTCGGGCAACTCAGATTCGTGGTCTCGGCGCTGTTGCGGTTGCCGAGGACCGCCCAGGCAGTACCGGTCGCGGCGGCCAACACGACGGCGATCGCCGCGATCGGTACGATGCGTCGCCGCTTCCGCCTCCGGCGGGCCGGGCGACCGTCGATGGCGATCAGGTCGTCGTTCGTCAAGGGTTCGGCCGTCTCGATGGTGGTCATGAGGGTGCTCCTGACTCGTGCGAGCACGCGGTCGTCAGGTGTCGTCGGTGGCGCGAGCGCTCCGACCAGATCCAACGGATCGTCGTTCATTCAGACACCTTCCGGTGCTCGTTCGGATGGGACACCGACTGCTTCCCCGCTGCCATCCCGAAGTTCACGCATCTGCCTCCGGACCCGGTTGAGCCGCGACCGGACCGTGCCCACGGGCAGGTCCAGCGCCTCGGCAATGTCGTCATAGCTCAAGCGTTCCCACACGTACAGCAGGACGACCTCACGGTCGGCGACCGGCAGACCGTCGATACGGCGGCTGACCTCGCCCAGGAGCCGGACGTTCGTGTCGTGGTCGACGAATGCGTCGTCGAAGGGCGCGTCGGTCCGGCCGTCGTCGACGACCCGGAGGCGCTCGACCGCGGTGCGAAGTCGAGCCCGGCCCCGGTGCTGTTTCATGATCAGGTTCGCGGCGATCCCGTACAGCCACGGCAGCGCAGACACGCGGGCCGGATCAAACCTTTCGCGTGTCTCGAAGGCGATGCGGAAGCACTCGGCAAGCACGTCCTCGGCGTCGGCCCTCCCGAGCCGCCGGATGCCGTATCCCAACAACGTCGCCGCGTGGCGATCGAAGATCTCTGCGAATTCGTCCGGGTCGGCAAGCGATCGGACGATCACGTCGGCGTCGCTGGGCGGCTCCACGCCTTCTCCTTTCCCGATCGGACCGACCGGTTCACGAGAACTTCCGAAAATGCAATCGCCGTGACCGATGGTGGGGCGCACACGCCGTCTCCGGGAGGCTCGATCGAATCACGTCGCGCTGACGATGGGATCGACCTCTTCGGCATCGTCGCTGCAACATTGGTCGACGGGGAGCCCCTGGGCCCCTCGAGCCGACGGTCGAGTCGTCACCCCAAGAAAGCCGAGGCGCGCCCGCGGGCGCGTCGACGGTCGACTCTCACCAACCACCACGGTGGATGACATCACCTCGCCGAGGGCGGCTGGCCGACCGCCCGGGCGGCTCGGCCTCACCCGCACGGTGCCCGATGGCGATCGTTCCGACCGCCCGTCTGCCCGCGGGCACCCCGTGAGCGGCCAGTACCGCCTCTTCGTGGTCGAACAGGCCGAAGAAGCAAGCGCTCATGCCGGCATCTTCGACCGCGAGCAGCAAGGTCTGGATCGCCATGCCCGCGTCGACCCACCAGTAGGGCACCGGCCAGGCGTCGGAAGCGGATCCCAGACCGGTGTGGGCCTTGTCGGTCTCGGCGTACCGGCGCAGGTACGCCTCCGGGTCGGCGATCGCCACCACGAGCACCGGCGCGGCGAGCAGCCCCTGGTGGGAGAATCCGGAACGACGCTCGGCCAGGGTGATCGACCAGTAGCGTTCCGTCGCCGCCGGGGTGTCCAGCACCAGCCAGTCCAGGCCCTGGGCGTTGCCTGCCGAGGGGACCCGGCGGGCCAGGTCCAGGACGCCGTCCAGCCAGGCCGGGTCGACCGCCCGGGGGCCGAAGACCCGACGCATGCGCCGCGCCCACACGATCCGGGCGAAGTGCCCGTCGGTGGTGGATGCCGGCGGCGTCACGCCTCGGCGTCAGTCGCCGAGCTTCTCCAGGTCGTCGGCGAGGGCCCAACCGAACGCGACCAGCAGATCACCGTCGGCGGGGTCGACCCCGTCGAAGAGCTCGACCACGCCGGGGTCGAGGGAGTCGGCGTCGGCGACCTCGTGGGAGAGCATGACCGGGGGCACGTCGTCGGTCCGGGCGACGAAGGCCCGTTCGTCGTACCCCTTCATGGGCAGACCGAAACGCTTGAGCAGCCGTTTGCCCCAGGCCCGCTCCTCGCCGTTGGCCTTGTAGTCCGGGCGGGGGACGATGTCGACCAGCGACTTGAACGCCTCGAAGCCGTCCGGGGTGCCCAGACGGGCGCCCACCAGGACGTCCTCGTCGGGGAAGGCCATGACGGCCCGGCGGAGCTGTTCGGTCATGATGGCCCGAAGCACGGTGCTGCGGCGGGCGTTGCGCGCCACCGAGGACAACCCGAAGATCACCGCCGGGGTGCCACCGATCCGCTCCAGAGTGGTGAATGCGAACCCACGGAGCTTGCCGTTGTCGCGCACCTGGGTGATCAGCACCCATTCCTCGGCCTGTTTGGACAGCAGCCCCACTTCATAGGAGTGCGGGGTGCAGGCGCAGAGATCCGCCATCTCAGCCAGTTCCGAATCGCTCAGTGCGGTGCAGTCCTTGCTTTCGGTCTCGGTCGCCATGGTCTCGTCACAACTCCCCACGTATGCTCGATTCGTCCCTTCCAGTCCAGTCTTTCCGCCAATTTTTTGCAACTCGGCCCGCCACCGTCGAATCGAGACGCCATGACCACCGCACTGCAGCAGGCCCCCACGACCGTCGCTCCGGCGTCGCTCACCCCGGGGCTGATGACCCGGCTGGCATCGCTGGTCGCCGCAGCCGACGACGCCACCCGGGTGAACACCACCGCGCCCTACACCGGGGACGTGCTCGCCACCCTGCCGGTGTCGACCACCGACGAGGTGGCCGCGGCGTTCGACCGTGCCCGGGTCGCCCAGGAGCGCTGGGCCGCCACGCCGGTGGCCGAACGGTGCCGCATCATGCTGCGGCTGCACGACCTGGTGTTGGACCGTCAGCACGAGATCCTCGACCTGATGCAGGCCGAGAACGGCAAGACCCGCCGCGACGCCTTCCTGGAGGTGTCCGACATCGCGATCACCGCGCGCTACTACGCCCGCACCGCCCCGGGGCTGCTCGCCGACCGACGCCGGCGCGGGGCGATCCCGGGGTTGACCCGCACCACCGAGGTCCGCCACCCCAAGGGCGTCGTCGCGATCATCTCGCCCTGGAACTACCCGCTGTCGATGGCCGCCAGCGACGCGATTCCCGCCCTGCTCGCCGGCAACGCGGTGGTGCAGAAACCCGACACCCAGACCGCGCTGAGTGCGCTGTGGGCGCTGGAGATCGCCCGCGAAGCCGGGTTGCCCGCGGATGTGTGGCAGATGGTCGTGGGCCGGGGACGCGACATCGGCGGCACGATCGTGGACAACGCCGACTACGTGATGTTCACCGGCTCCACCGCGAGTGGCCGCACCATCGCCCGGGACGCGGGTGAGCGTCTGATCGGGGCGTCGCTGGAACTGGGCGGCAAGAACCCGATGATCGTGCTCGACGACGCGCCGGTGACCCGCGCGGCCAAGGGTGCGATCGCCGCGTGCTTCCCCTCGGCCGGGCAGTTGTGTGTGTCGATGGAACGGCTCTACGTGACCGAGGGCGTCGCGGAGGCCTTCATCGACGAGTTCGTGGCCCGCACCGCCCGGCTTCGTCTGGGGGCGGCCTACGACTTTTCCGCCGATGTGGGGTCCCTCACCACCCCCTCGCAACTGACCACGGTGACCGAGCACGTGAACGACGCCGTCGACAAGGGCGCGACCGTGCTGGCCGGGGGCCGGGCCCGGCCCGATGTGGGTCCGCTGTTCTACGAGCCGACGATCCTCACCGACGTGACCCCGGACATGACGCTGTACGCGGAGGAGACCTTCGGTCCGGTCGTGTCGATCTACCGGGTCTCGGGAGTGGACGAGGCGGTGCGCCGGGCCAACGACAGTGTCTACGGGCTGAACGCCAGCGTGTGGACCCGCAACACCGGGATGGGTCGGGCCGTGGCGCGCCGGGTGAAGGCGGGCACGGTGAACGTGAACGAGGCCTTCGCCGCCGCGTGGGGCAGCATCGACGCACCCATGGGTGGGATGGGCGATTCGGGGCTGGGGCGACGGCACGCCGCGGAGGGTCTGCTCAAGTACACCGAACCCCAGACCGTCGCGGTGCAGTACCTGCAGGGATTCGAGCCGCCCGAGTGGCTGCCCCATGAGACGTTCGCGGCCGGGCTGACCACCATGTTGAAGGTGATGAAGCGCCTCGGTCTGAAGTGACCGTCAACCTGGGGGTTCCTCAGCGGTCGGAACCGACCGGCCGCCGGAGCCACCGCAACGCCTCGGTGTCGCCCGAGAGCTCGAGGCGGCGATCCAGAACGGGGTTGTCCCGGCTCTGGCTGAGGTGACAGTCGATGGCCCGGCGTTGTCGGCGCCGATCGACCGGCAGCACGAGGTCGATCTCTGGATGGGGCCGTCCGACGAATCCCGCGCCGAATTCCTCCGCAAGCGCATCGGCCACCCGGTCCGGCAACGCCCAGGCGAGAACGGCCAGATGGGGTGTCGCCTCGAGCGCGGCCCGGGTGGCGTGGATGTGGTCGGGGTGACCGGTGATCCCGCCCTCGTCGAACACCACCAGCAGGTCTGCAGCCACCCAGGTCGCCATCTCGGTGACCTCGGCGGCGAGCTGCTCGATGGACACCTCCGCGAGCCGGCCGTCCGGATGCCCATTCATCCGCAGCCCGCTCATCCCCAGCGTCTCGGCGGCGCACCGGAGCTCGTCGGCCCGGCGGGGTGCGAGTGGCGGGCCCTCGGCGCCCAGCGTCGAAGCGGCGCCGTCGGTGAAGCACAGCAGCGACACCTGAGCCCCGGTCGCGACGAATGCGTCGAGTACGGCGCCCAGACCGAAGCTCTCGTCGTCGGGATGGGCACACACCGCGAGCACCGACCGGGCGGGAATTGCCGCGCCGTCCCACCCCGGTCGGGTCATCGGGCCAACCGGTCGCGGGTGCGCACCAGCGCCTCGGCGACCTGATCCGCCAGGGCCCGCAGGTTCGCGTCGTCGCCCCGTTCACCGGTGGCGAGCACGTCGCGGGGGTCGGCGATCATGACCCGGGTGCGCTGGCCGTCGAGTTCCTCCAAGACAACCTTGCACGGGATGAGCAAGGCGACGGACGGGTCGAGCTCCAGTGCCCGGTGGGCGAACGAGGGGCTGCACACCTCGAGAATCTGAAGACCGGGGCGATCGACGCCGAGCTTGTCCGCAAGCGTTCCGGCGACGTCGATCCGTGCCAACACGCCGAATCCCTCGGCCGCGAGCGCGTCGGTGACCTCGGATCCGGCGTCGTCGATCGGGGTGTCGAGATCGGCTTCGAAGACGTTCATGATCTGCTTCCTCTGGTGGCGGTCGAACCGCGACGGGCGGGGTTCGGCCTGGTCGGTGCAATATACCCCGGGGGGTATATCTGAGGGTAGCCGCGGTCGCAGGAAATGCCACCCGGGCGGGTCGGGCCCGCAGAGCGGGCGCGCCAGGGCTGCGGGGCCGGAGCGTCGGGGGTCCTGGCCCGCTGGCGCAGCGCGCCGCGGCGATCAGGCGCGCAGGGTGGCGGGGTGGGCGTCGAGGACCGCGTCGATGGCCTGCTGGCGGGCCTCGGCGATCTCGGCGTCGCCCAGGGTGTGGTCCGGAGCCTCGAAGCGCAGGGTGAAGGCCAGGCTGCGACGCCCGGGCGCGACGGGGTCGCCCCGGAACACGTCGAACAGCTCCAGGACGGCCAGCCGGTCCCCCAGCGCGGAACGCATCGTGGCTTCGATCTCGTGGACGCCCACGGCGTCGTCGACCTCGAAGGCCAGGTCCACATCCGCCGAGGGGTAGCGGCTCACCTGGCGGTAGGGCCGTTCACCGTGGGGCAATTCGGCCAGGCGCGACAGGTCCACCGACAGCCACGCACAGCGCTGCTCCACCCCGAAGGCGGCGGCGACATCCGGGTCGACCTCACCGATCTGGCCGACGGCCTCGCCGGCGACCACGACCCGACCCGACCGGGTCGGGTGCAGCCCCGCGACGGGTTCGTTGGTGAGGTGCGTGTCGGTCAACGCCAGCGAATCGACGATCGCCTGCCACGCCTCGACCGCGCCGGTCGCGTCCCGGCCCGCGCGGATCACCGCCAGATGCTCGGTTTCGTCGGGCAGCAGCTCACCGGCGCGGGGCGTGCCGAACACGTGCCCGATCTCGAAGAACTCCACGTCGAACTGACGCCGGTGCGCGTTCGCACCGATCGCGTCGACGAGCCCGGGCAGCAACGAGGGGCGCAGCACCGACTCGGCGGCCACCAGCGGGTTCAACAACTCGATGCCCTCCACGTCGAGGCCGCACCGCGCCAGGTCCTCGGGCGCCAGGAACGGCATCGGCTGCACCTCCGACAGGCCCAGCCCGGTCATCGCCCGGCGCAACGCCCGCCGCTCGGTCTGCCAGGGCGTCAGACCGCCCACCCGCGCCGTGCTCAACCGGGCCGGGGCGATCCGTGCATACCCGTGCAGCCGGGCGATCTCCTCGACCACGTCGATCTCGGCGTTCGAGTCGTGACGCCACGACGGGATCGTCACGTCGAAGTCGTCGCCGGCATCGGTGGAGGCGAAGCCGATCGGCTCGAGCAGCTCCCGCATCTCCGACGCGGCCAGGTCCGTGCCCAGCAGGGCGTTGACCCGGTCGGTGCGCACCCGGACCGGGGCCCGGTCGGGCACCTCGCCCTCGGCGAGACGAGCACCCGGGGCGGCCTGGGCACCGCAGATCTCGGTCGCGAGCTGCGCGAACCGGGCGGCGGCCAGCTCGAGCACCTCGGGGTCGCAGCCCTTCTCGAAGCGGACCGAGGCCTCGGTGCGCAGTCCCAGTCGACGGGCGGTGCGACTGACCGACATGGGCAGGAACCAGGCGTTCTCGAGCAACACGTCGGTGGTGGTGGCGTCGATCTCGCAGGCCGCGCCGCCCATGATCCCGGCGATGCCCACCGGGGTGTCGTCCGCGGCGCAGATCAGCAGGTCGTCGGCGTCGAAGGTGCGCTCGACGTCGTCGAGGGTCACCAACGTCTCGCCCGCCACGGCCCGACGAACCCGCAGTCCTCCGCCGGGCACCTTGGCCAGGTCGTAGGGGTGGTTGGGCTGGCCCAGCTCGAGCATGACGTAGTTGGAGATGTCCACCAGGGCGTTGATGGGCCGCATCCCGAGCTGGGTCAGCCGGGTGGCCATCCACTGCGGCGACTCGCCCACGGTGACCCCGCGCAGCACGCTGGCGTGGAACCGGCCGCACAGGTCCGGGTCGGCGATCTCGATCGTGACGGCGTTCCCGGCGTCGGCTCCGGCGGTGACCACCTGGGGGAAAGGCCGGTCGAAGGGCACGCCCAGGCGCGCCGCCAGGTCCCGGGCGACCCCCGCGACGCTCATCGCGTCGGGCCGGTTCGGGTTGATCTCCAGGTCGAAGCACACGTCGGGTTCCAGCCCGATCGCCTCGGCCAGGGGCGTGCCCAGCTCCAGGTCGGGGTCCAGGATCCAGATGCCTTCGTGGTCGTCGCCAAGTCCCAGCTCCCGGGGCGAACACAGCATCCCCTGGCTGGGGGCGCCGCGCATCTTGCGGGCCCGGATCTCGAAGTCGCCGGGCAGCACCGCGCCCACCGTCGCCAGGGGCACCACGTCGCCCTCGGCGATGTTCCACGCGCCGCACACCACCGGGGTGGCGTCGCCGTCGCCGGCGTCGACGAGCACCGACCGGATCCTGTCCGCGCCTTCGATGGGATCGATCTGCAGGATCCTGGCGACCACGACGCCTTCGAGACCTTCGCCCACACGGATCTGGTCCTCGACCGCCATACCCAGGTCGCTCAGGGTCTCGCCGATCGCGTCGGCGTCGTCGCCCACCGGGGCGAACTCGTTGAGCCAGCTCAAGAGCACCTTCATCAGAACTGCCTCACGAACCGGATGTCCACGCTGGCGATCTCCCGCAGATCCGCGATGCCGTGGCGCATGGCGGCGAGGCGGTCCAGACCGAACCCGAACGCGAAACCCGAGTGGACCTCGGGGTCCAGCCCGACGTTCCGCAGCACGTTGGGGTGCACCATCCCACAACCGCCCAGCTCCAGCCAGGAGCCGTCGGGACGTTGGATGTCGAACTCGGCGGAGGGTTCGGTGAAGGGGAAGTACGACGGACGGAGGCGCGAGGAGAACCCGGCGCCGAAGTAGGCCTTGGTGAAGGTGTCGATGGTGGCGGCCAGATGCGCGAAGGAGATGCCCTCGTCGACGACCAGGCACTCGATCTGGTGGAACACCGCCAGGTGGGTGGCGTCCGCGGTCTCCTGGCGGTACACCCGCCCGGGCATCACCGAGTAGATGGGCGGCGCGGTGGCCTCCATCAGACGGATCTGCACCGGCGAGGTGTGGGTGCGCATCACCACGTCACCCGGGTCACCCAGGTCCACGAAGAAGGTGTCCTGCATGTCCCGGGCGGGGTGGTGGGCGGGCAGGTTCAGCGCGGTGAAGTTGTGCCAGTCGTCCTCGACCTCGGGGCCCTCGGCGACGGTGAAGCCCATGCCCACGAACACGTCCTCGAGGCGTTCCATGGTCTGGGTCACCAGGTGCAGATGGCCCAGGCGTCGCTCGGGTCGCAGTTCGGTCAGGTCCAGCCGTTCGGCCTCCAGGCGACGGCGGCGGGCTTCGGCCTGCAGGGCGCTGCGCCGCTCGGCGATGCGCTCACGGATCCGGCCCTGGGCCTCGTTGAGCGCCCGTCCGACCTGTCTGCGTTCGTCGGGTTCAAGGTCGCGCATGCGGGCCTTGAGCGCACCGAGCCCGGACTGCTTGCCGTTCAGGGCCCGGTCCAGCTCCGCGAGTTCGTCGAGGTCGTCGACCTGGCCGATGCGTTCGATCCCCTCCTCGGCGAGGCGGGTGATGTCGTCGATCATCGCGGCTCCAACCGTGCGGCGCGGTGCTGCCGCAGCACCTCGAAGCACACCAGGGTGCCTGCCATGGCCGCGTTGAGCGACTCGGTCGGTCCGGCCATGGGGATGCGGACCCGCTGATCGGCCGCCGCGGCCACGGCCGGCTCCAGCCCGTGGGCCTCGTTGCCGATGAGCACCGCGCACGGCCCGGTCAGGTCCGCGTCGTAGAGGTCGACCCCGCCTTCGAGGGTCGTGGCCACCGAGGGAAGGCCCGCGGCGTGCAGCGTGGCGGCCAGGTCGTCGTCGGCACCGAGTTCGACGGCGGGAAGGGCGAACAGGGCACCCGCGGAGGCCCGCAGAGCCTTGGGGCCGAACAGTTCGACGGTGCCGGGCGTGGTGAGGACCGCGTCGAAGCCGGCCGCCACCGCGCTGCGGACCAGCGTGCCGGCGTTGCCCGGGTCGGCGACGCCGACCAGGACGAGCACGCGGCGGGCGTGGCGCAGATCGGCGAGGTCGGCACGGGGGCGTTCGGCCACGGCGGCGACGCCCTGGGGGGTGACCGGATCGGTGACCCGCCGGAGCACCGCGGTGTCCACCGCGGCCACCGTCGCTCCGGCTGCCTCGGCGGTGTCGAGCACCCGGGCGGTGGGTTCGTCGAGCCGGTCGGCGTCGACGAACACCTCGGTGACTCGGATGCCGGCGGCCAGGGCGTCGGCGAGCAGGACCGGGCCGTCGACGACGAAGGCCCCTTCGGCGTCACGGGTCCTGCGCCGCGCCGAGAGTTTGCCGAGGCGGACGACCCGGGTGTTGTTGTCTGACAGGGTGCGCAGCGTCACCGCGACGGTCCCGACCGGGAGGTTCAGTCGAGCGCGTCGTTGGCGGTGGCCACCAGCGCGGCGAACGCGACCTGATCGGTCACGGCCAGGTCGGCGAGCACCTTGCGGTCGACCTCGACGCCGGCGGTGTGCAACCCGTTGATGAACCGCGAATACGAGATGCCGTTCTGGCGGCACGCCGCGTTGATCCGCTGGATCCACAGCTTGCGGAACTCACTCTTGCGGGCCCGGCGGTCGCGGTAGGCGTACCGCAGCGAGTGCTGGACCTGTTCGTTGGCGGCCCGGTAGCTGCGGCTCTTGTTGCCGTAGTAGCCCTTGGCCCGGTCCAGCGTGGCGCGGCGGTGCTTCTTGGACTGGACAGCGCGTTTGACTCTGGCCATCGTTCTGACTCCTTGGGACGGTTCGGTCGGTGCGGCGCACCGGGACGAGGGTCGCTCAGCGACCCAGCATGCGGTCGATGCGGGGCGTGTCGGCGGCGGACACCTGGGCGGGTCCGGACAGTCGCCGCTTCCGCTTGGCCGACTTCTTCTCGAGGATGTGGTTCTTGAAGGCCTTGCGCCGCATCACCTTGCCGGTGCCGGTCACCTTGAACCGCTTCGCGGCTCCCCGGTGGGTCTTCATCTTGGGCATGTCGTCTCCTTGTGGCCGCCGGGGCCCGATGCCCCCGGGGCTGCGTGTCCGTCAGTCCGCCTGGGCGTCTGCTTCGGCGGCTGCGTCGTTCTCGGCTTCCTGGGCCAGCTTGGCGCTGTGTGCGGCCTGCGCCTTGCGGTCCGGAGCGAGCACCATCGTCATGTTGCGCCCGTCCAGTTTCGGATACACCTCGACCCGCCCCTGGTGGGCGACCTCTTCGGCGATGCGATCCAGGATCTTGCGTCCGAGTTCGGGGTGGGCGACCTCGCGTCCCCGGAACATGATCGTGATCTTCACCTTGTGACCTTCGCCGAGGAACTTTTCGACCTTGCGGGTCTTGGTGTCGAAGTCGCCGCCGCCGATCTTGGGGCGGTACTTCA
>CAYVAS010000022.1:0-35585 GCA_964449375.1 uncultured Iamiaceae bacterium
CCTGGATGATCACGGTCTTGCCCACACCGGCACCACCGAACAGGCCGGTCTTGCCACCCCTGGCGTAGGGGGCCAGCAGGTCGATCACCTTGATGCCGGTCTCGAACAGCTCGGTGCGGGTGGACAGGTTCTGGAACTTGGGAGCTGGTGCGTGGATCGGCCGGTACTGCTTGGCCTCGACCGGGCCGCGGTTGTCGACCGGGTCGCCGAACAGGTTGAACACCCGGCCCAGGCACTCCTCACCGACCGGCACCGAGATCGGCGCGCCGGTGTTCTCCACGGCCATGCCGCGGACCACCCCGTCGGTGCTCGACATCGACACCGCGCGCACCTGGTTGCGGCCGATCTGCTGGGCCACCTCGGCGACCAGCGTGACCGCCTCGTCGCCTTCGCCCAGCGCGATGCGCAGGGCGGTGTTGATCTCGGGCAGGTCCTCCTGGCGGTCGAACTCGACGTCCAGGACCGGCCCGATGACCTGGCTCACCCGGCCCATCGGCCGGTCTTCGGCGCCGGGAGCGGGCGCTGAGTTCTGCGTCGTCGTGTCGGTCATCGCTTGTCTTCCTTCATGGGGAGTCGTGCCGGGAAGAGCCCGGGGATCGTGGGCGGCATCTGCCATCAACCCTTGAGCGCTTCGGCGCCGCCGATGATCTCGGAGAGTTCCTTGGTGATCATCGCCTGGCGGGCCTTGTTGTACTGGAGGTTCAATTGGTCCGCGATCTCCGCGGCGTTGTCGGTGGCCTGCTTCATGGCCATTCTGCGGGCGATCTGTTCGGAGGCCACCGCCTCGGCGAGGACCGAGAACATCACCTGGCGCTCGTAGCGGCGCAGGAGCTGGTTCAGGATCCCCTCGGCGGAGGGTTCGAAGATCGGCGCACCCCCGGCGTGCTCGTCGGCGGTGTCCGGGGCGATCGGATACAGCGACAGGGTGCTCGGAGGCTGGCGGGCCACGCTCTCCCAGTGGGCGTACACGATGACGACCTCGTCGACCTCGCGGGCCAGGAAGGGGCGCCGGACCTCGCTGAGGAAGAACTCGGCCTCGTCCAGGGTCGGGTTGTCGAGCAGCTCCTCGGAGTAGGTCGAGGCCAGGTCGTAGCCGGCGAAGCGTAGGGCTCCGGTGCCCTTTCGGCCGGCCACGTACAGGTCGACCTCCTTGCCCTCGGCGACCTTGGCGTCCACGACGCGGCGGGTCAGCGAGACCAGGTGGGTGTTGTAGGCGCCGCACAGCCCCCGGTTGCCGGTGACCGCGAAGACCAGCGAACGCTTGACCTCACGCTGGTCGAACTGGGGCCAGGTCGACACGTCGACCCCGCTGCCTCCGATGTCGCCCATGAGGCGGCGGAGGTTCTCCATGTAGGGACCTGACGAGGCCACCCGGTCCTGGGCCGCGCGGAGCTTCGCGGTCGCGACCATCTCCATGGTGCGCGTGATCTTGCGCGTCGACTCGACGCTGCGGATCCTCTTTCGGATGACCTTGGGCTGATCGGCCATGGTTGCTCCGGCCCGACTAGGCCGCCACCTCCGAGGGCTTCCAGAGGTTCTTCTTGAAGTTCGAGATCTCCGCCTCGAGCGCCGCGGCGATCTCGTCGTCCCAGGCGCCGGTCTCGGCGATCTTGGCCAGCGTGGGGCTCTTGGAGTCCCGCAGCGAGGTCAGCAGTTCGTCCTCGAACCGCAGGATGTCCTCGATGGCGATGTCGTCCATGTAGCCCTGACCGATCGCGTAGATCGCGGCGACCTGCTCGGCCATCGGCTTGGTCTCGCCGGTGCCCTGCTTGAGCAGTTCCACGGTGCGCTCACCACGGGCGAGCTGGGCCTTGGCCGACGCGTCCAGGTCGGAGGCGAACTGGGCGAAGGCTTCGAGCTCACGGTACTGGGCGAGGTCCAGGCGCAGGGTTCCGGCCACCTTCTTCATGGCCTTGGTCTGGGCGTTTCCACCCACCCGGGACACCGAGATACCCACGTTCACCGCGGGACGGACCCCGGCGTAGAACAGGTCGGGCTCCAGGTAGATCTGACCGTCGGTGATCGAGATCACGTTGGTCGGGATGTAGGCGGACACGTCGCCGGCCTGGGTCTCGATGATCGGCAGTGCGGTCAGCGAACCCGCACCCAGGTCGTCGTGCAACTTGGCGGAGCGCTCCAGCAGGCGGGAGTGCAGGTAGAACACGTCGCCCGGGTAGGCCTCACGCCCCGGCGGGCGGCGCAGCAGCAGCGACAGCTCGCGGTAGGCGGCGGCCTGCTTGGACAGGTCGTCGTACACGCACAAGGTGGCCTTGTTCTGTTCGTACATGAAGTACTCGGCCATCGCGCAGCCGGCGTACGGGGCGATGTACTGCATCGGTGCGGGGTCGTCCGCGGTGGCCGCGACCACGATCGTGTAGTCCATGGCGCCGTGCTGGGTGAGCAGCTCGACCACACCGGCGATCGTCGAAGCCTTCTGGCCGATCGCCACGTACACACAGACGACGCCGGTGCCCTTCTGGTTGATGATCGCGTCCAGCGCGATCGAGGACTTTCCGGTCTCCCGGTCACCGATGATCAGCTCACGTTGGCCGCGACCGATCGGGATCATGGCGTCGATCGCCTTGATGCCCGTGGACAGCGGTTCGGTCACCGGCTGGCGGTCCGCGATGCCCGGCGCGCGGCCCTCCACGGGCATCATGGCGCTGGTCTCCACCGGGCCCTTGCCGTCGATGGGCTGGGCCAGCGGGTTCACGACCCGCCCGATGAGACCGTCGCCGGCGGGCACCGAGAGCACCCGGCCGGTGCGTTTGACGGTCTGGCCCTCACGGATGTCGGTGTACTCGCCGAGGATCACGATCCCCACCGAGTCCTCCTCGAGGTTCAGCGCGAGGCCGAGCGAGCCGTTCTCGAACTCGACCATCTCCGAGGCCATGACCTTGTCGAGGCCGTACACCCGGGCGATGCCGTCGCCGACCTCCAGTACGGTGCCGACCTCGTCGACCTGCAGATCGACGTCGAAGTTCTCGATCTGGCTCCGGATGAGCGATGCAATTTCGTCGGTCCTGATTTCCATGTTCGTTTCCTTATACCAGCGAGGCGGCGAGCGTTCGGCGGAGGTCGCCCAGGGCACGGCGCGTGGTGCCGTCCACGACCAGATCGCCCAGGCTGACCCGGATACCACCGATCATCGAGGGGTCGACCCGTTGATCCAGGACGACCTCGCGACTGGTGGATTCTTCGAGCACCCGACGCAGCGCGTCGAGCAGTTCGGTGTCGAGAGGTTTGGCGGTGACGACGTCGGCATGAACCCGACCCAGGCCCTCGTTCACCAGTTCGGAGAACTCGAACGCGATGTCCGCGATGAGCTTTTCACGGCGGCGGGTGACCAGCACCTGGAGCAACCCGAGAATGTCGCGGGACACCCTGCCTTCGAACGCGGTTCGGAGCACCTTCCACTTGTCGTCCCGGGGGAACTGCGGCATCTCGATGAAGGTGCGCAGGTCCGGGTCGAGGTCGGCAACGACGTCGCGTACCGCGCTGAGCTCGAGGTCGAGCTCGGCGAGCGAGCCCTTGTCGGCTCCGATGTCGTACAGCGCCTGCGCGTAGATGCGGGCGACCACGTTCGCAGCACTCACAGTCGACCGGCCACCTCGTTCACGACGTCACGGGCGGCCAGATCGTCGATGAGCTCGCGCACCATCCGTCGATGGTCCTCGTCGTCGAGTTCGCGGCCCAGCAGTTCGGTGGAGGCCTCCAGCGTGAGGTTCACCGTCGCGGTCTTGAGCTCGTCGATCGCCCGGGCCCGTTCCAGGTCGATCTCCCGCTTGGCGCGTTCGCGCTCCGCGGCGATGTCGATCTGGGCCGACTCGATCAGCGACGCGCGCTGGGTCTCGGCGGCGGCACGGCTGTCGGCGATGAGCTGCTTGGCTTCGGCACGCGCCTCGTTCAGGATCTGTTCCTGGCGGTCCGCCAGGTCCTGAGCCCGGGCCTCGGCCTCCTCGGCCTTGCGCAGTCCCTCCGAGATCCGCTCCTCACGCTCCTCCATCTTCCTGACCAGCATGGGCCAGGCGAACTTCGAGAGCACCCAGAGGGTGAACAGGACCAGCCCCAGCGTCCAGAAGAAGGACGCCGGGTTGAACTGGATGAGGTTCGGGCTGTCTTGAGCGAGCTGTAGCACGGCGAGGAACTAGTTGCTCATCGAGAGGAAGGCGACCACCACGGCGAAGAGCGCGACACCTTCGACCAGGGCCGCCATGATGATGGCGAACCCCTGAAGGCGGCTGAACTCTTCGGGCTGGCGGGCCATGCCCTCTGCGGCGCCCTGCGCGAGTCGACCGATGCCGAGACCGGCGCCGATCACGGCGAGTCCGGCGCCGATACCGGCACCGAGCGCGCCGTAGGTCGGCACTTCGGCGAGAAGCGTGATCAGTCCGAGAAGGTTCATGGTTGTTGGTTGCTCCTTGTGATTTTCTCTTGGGAGGAGAGCTTGGGGTAGAGGTCGGGGTGGATCAGTGCGGGTCGATCGCCGTGGCGATGAACGTGGCGGTGAGGGCGGCGAAGATGTACGCCTGCAGGGTGCAGATCAGCACCTCGAGCAGGAGCACGCCGACGATACCCACAGCGCCGATGACGGTCAGGGCGACCTGGCCGCCACTGAAGGCGGCCACGCCGACCAGCATCGAGAACAGGATGGCGAGCAGGGCGTGACCGGCGACCATGTTGGCGAAGAGCCGGACCATCAGGGCGAAGGGCTTGGTGAACAACCCGATGAACTCCATCAGGAAGATCAGCGGGAACAGGACCTTGGGCAGGCCCGGGGGTACCAGGTTGACGAAGTACCGACCCGGCCCCTGGCGGATGAAGCCCGCGAGGGTGGTCGCCACCAGGGTGATCGTGGCCAGCGCCGCGGTGACCGCGATGTTGCCCGTGGCGGTGGCGAAGGCGTCGGTCTTGCCCTTCATGTAGACGGGGAACGGGAGCAGTCCCAGGAAGTTCGACACCAGGATGAAGAAGAACAGGGTCCAGATCAGCGGCAGGTACTTCTTGCCGTCCTTGGGCCCCATGAACGCGTAGGCGATCTCGTCGCGGACCCACACCAGCCCGAACTCGATCAGGGCCAGAAAGCCGGTGGAGCGGGGCGCCGAGGTCGGCATCGCGCGGGCCGCCCAGGTGAACACGCCGATCATCAGGGCGGTGGCGACGATGAGCAGGATGGCGTGCGCGTCGATCGGCCCGACGTCGAAGTTGAGAAGTTCCTGGACGACGTGGTCGGCGTCGAGGCCAAGGATCATGCGACCTCCCGGCGCTGGTAGCGGAGCGCCAGCGCGGATTCGATTCCGAAGTAGATGAACATGAGCACCACGAACGTGAAGCCGAACGCGGCCGGGCTGACGCCCAGGCCGGGCACGAACGTGAAGGTGGTCAACAGGGCGATGAGCACCATGAACCGGGCGCCGAACCCGACGCCGATGGTGACCAGGACCGCGCCGGGTTCACCGGCGAAGGCGCGGGCGGTGAAGTAGGTGCCGAGGACCGTGTTGACCGCGCCGAGGCCGACGCCGATGACCAGCCCACGGGCGGTGGCGCCCTCGATGGCGACGGCTCCGACGACGGTGGCGAGCATGATCAGCGCGGCGCCGCCGAACACGGCCAGGTTCCGGTCGATGCGGGCGATCATCGGGAATCGCTCCGGTCCCGGTCGGTGCCCGGGCCGGCGGCCCGGGTCAGTGCTCGCAGCAACAGCCAGGTCGCGGTGGCGAAGGCCACGATCAGCAACAACGCGGTGAGCCAGGGGTCGGTGCCGAAACGGGCATCCAACCAGCGACCGGCCAGGGCGCCCGCCGCGCAGGTCACCGCGAACTCCAGGCCGCCCGACAGGTACCGCAGCGGCGAGACGCCGCCGTCGTCGGAGGCGCGCTCTTCGGCGCGCTGCTCGTCGGGGGTCATGATGCGCCCAGCCTGCCAGGCGCACCGGACGGGTGCGACTCCGACCGGGGTGACCGGCACCGTGAAGGTGGGTCGGTGAGCCGACCGGGCCCCCACCGGACCGCGTGCGGCGATGCTCGGTGTCTTCAGTTCCTGGCGAGATCGCAGATGCACGTGGCTCTCATCTGGGGAGGTCGTCATGCTCGGGTGCCGGGTCGGTGGCTGGCGGACTCTACTCCGGCCGGCCAGCGGTCCTGCCGGTGACTGCTGTGCTTGTGAACGAAAGCTCAATCTAGAAGGACCGCCCGGGAGACTGCAAAATTCTCACACCCCCGAACCGGGTCCGGACTCAGCACCCCCGCCGGCGCCCGGCGCATCGCCGGTCACCGTCGCGGGCACCGCGGCCTCGTCGTCGACGGCCCCGGGAGCGGACCCGTTGCCATTGCCATTGCCATTGCCATTGCGGCGGGTCGGACGGAACCACGTGTAGAGACCCAGGCCCAGCGCGGCGAGCAGGATCGGCACCAACCCGTTGCCGGTACCGGTGTAGGCCGGGTACAGCACGAACACCGAAAGCAGCGCCGTCCACAACCACAGGATGATGACCGCCGGCCAGTAGCCGTGACCCATCCGGATGAGCCGGTTGTGCAGGTGGTCGACGTCGCGGTTGGCCACCCCGGTTCGGCTGCGCGTCCGGCGGATGATCGCGAAGACCGTGTCGACGATCGGCACGCCCAGGATGAAGATCGGGATGAACAGGGGCGCGAAGAAGAAGTACGTCTGGCCGCTGAAGGGCTCGGTGGTGCGGCCACCCACCAGCATCGTGGCCACCGCCATGAGGGTGCCCAGCAGCAACGCCCCGCCGTCACCCATGAAGATCTTGGCCGGGTGCACGTTCCAGGGCAGAAAACCCAGACACAACCCCAGGGTGATCGTGGCGATCAGGATCGACGGGTTGTCGAAGCCGATCACACCGGCGGTGAGCAGCTTGTGCCCGTAGAGCAGGAACGCCCCCGAGGCGATCGCGACGATGCCCGCGGCCAGACCGTCGAGACCGTCGATGAGGTTCACCGCGGTGGTCAGTGCCAGTACCCAGAGCACCACCAGCAGCGGCTTCCAGTCCGCGGACAGCACGATCGTGCCCGCGAAGGGGATCCGGAAGTAGTCCATCGACACGCCCATCCAGTACAGGACCGACCCGCCCAGCACGATGCCGGCGGTCTTGGCCGGCGCGGACACCTCGTGCAGGTCGTCGATCGTGCCCACCGCCCAGATCACCGCCGGACCGGCGAGCACCCCCAGGATCGTCAGGCGTGCCGCGAACACCTGCTGGAATCCGCCGGAGAACCAGGCGACCGCCAGGCCGGCCAGGAACCCGATGAACATGGCGACCCCGCCGAGCTGGGGCACGGGGCGTTCGTGGGTGCGGTTGGCATCGGGCATCACGATCAGCCCGCGGGCCACCGCGAACCGACGCACCAACGGGGTCGCCACCGCGGTGACCGCCGCGGAGACCACGAGCACCAGCGCCAGGCTCGTCCAGCGCAGCATCATCTCAGATCACCGCGCCACCGCACCGCAGGCAGGGGTGCACCACGCATCGTGGACGGACCCGGACCGACTCACCCGGCCGGATAGGGCTCGAAGCGGGCGCACAGCGCGGCGACCTCCGCGCGCACCGCCGCCAGTTCGGCGTCGTCGTCGTGGGCGTTCAGCACCCGCAGGATCAGCGACGCGATCGTGTCCATCTCGGCCTCGCCCATGCCCTGGGTGGTCACCGCCGGGGTGCCGATGCGCAGTCCGCTGGTGATGTAGGGCGGCCGCGGGTCGTCGGGCACGGTGTTCTCGTTGAGGCTGATCCCGGCGCGGTCCAGGGCCAGTCGGGCCTTCTTGCCCGACAGGTCCTCGTCGAAGGGCCGCAGGTCCACCAGCATCAGATGGTTGTCGGTACCCCCCGACACCAACCGCAGGCCCGCCTCGGCGAGTGCGCGGGCCAACCGGTCGGCGTTGGCGACGATGCGCGCCGCGTAGTCGGCGAACTCGGGCGTGGCCGCTTCGCGGAAGGCCACGGCCTTGGCCGCGATCACATGGTCGAGGGGGCCACCCTGCATGCCGGGGAACACCGACGAATCGATCGCCTTGGCGTGCTCGGACCGGCACAGGATGCACCCGCCCCGCGGGCCGCGCAGGGTCTTGTGGGTGGTGAAGGTGACCACGTCGGCGTGCGGTACCGGGTTGGGGTGGACCCCACCGGCGATCAGACCGGCGACGTGCGCGGCGTCGAACATGAACAACGCCCCGACCTCGTCGGCGATGGCCCGGAACGGCTCGGGGTCGATCAGCCGCGGGTACGCGGTGGCGCCGGCCACGATCATCCTGGGTTTCGTTGCACGGGCGACCTCGCGGACCTGGTCGAAGTCGATGCGCTCGTCGGACGCGGTGACCCCGTAGGAGGAGAACTCGTAGAGGATCCCGCTGGCGTTGACCGGCGAGCCGTGGGTGAGGTGCCCGCCCTGGTCCAGGCGCAGGCCCAGCACTGCGTCCCCGGGCTCGAGCAGCGCCTGGTACACCGCCAGGTTGGCGTTGGCCCCCGAGTGGGGCTGGACGTTTGCGTGCTCGGCGCCGAAGAGCTCGCGCACCCGGTCGCGGGCGACGTCCTCGACCTGGTCGATGACCTCGTTGCCGCCGTAGTAGCGCTTGCCGGGGTAGCCCTCGGAGTACTTGTTGGTGAGCACCGAGCCGGTGGCCTCGAGCACGGCGGGCGAGGCGAAGTTCTCCGAGGCGATCAACTGGATCGTCGAGTTCTGGCGGGTCACCTCGTCGTCGATGAGACCGAACACCTCGTCGTCGCGCTGCGTGGGCCAGGTCATGTCGGGGCGGGCTCCTTGGTTCAGGGTCGTGCGGCGCGTGGGGCGAAGGCGTCCTCGGCGTTGCCGCGGGCCGCCGCGGGAAGGTCGGCCCACAGTCGTGCAAGATAGGTGTCCTGGGCCGCCGGATCGGAAAAACGTGCTTCGAGTTCGGCGAGTTCGTCGATGCGGGCCTGGTGGCGGCCGCCTTCGAAGGGGGTGGCCAGCCACAGCCGGGCGATTTCGAGCGCCAGCGCGTCGGCGACCACCCGGGCACCCATCGACAGCACGTTGGCGTCGTTGTGTGCGCGGGCCATGCGGGCGGTGTAGAGCTCGTTGCACAGCGCGGCCCGCACCCCCGCGACCTTGTTGGCCGCGAGCTGTTCGCCCTGGCCCGAACCGCCCAGCACGATGCCCCGGTCGACCCGTCCGCTCGCCACCGCCCGGCCCACCGCCGCGCAGAAGATCGGGTAGTCGACCGACTCGGGGGCGTGGGTGCCCAGGTCGACCACGCCGTGGCCGTCGTCGGCGAGGCCGTCGACGAGCACCGCCTTGAGCGAGTGACCGGCGTGATCCGAACCGATGGCGATCTGCATCACTCCGCCTCGACGCCGACGGGTTCGGCCGAACGCGGCGTCGGCCACAGCGCCTCGACCAGCCGGTCGACCAGATCGGTCAACTCGTCGACGACCCGGTCGTAGACCTTGGGGGCCCGGCCCATCGGGTCGGGGACCTCCTCGGCCACGGTGATCCGCAGCAACTCACGCCGCCCGCGGGTCTCGGCGATCGCCGCCAGGACCGCGTCCAGGTCCGCCGGGGTACGCGCCGTCCGGTCGGGGTCGACCGCCAGATCCTCGATGCGGCGGACCAGTTCGGGAAGGGTGAAGAAGCGGGTGTAGGCCTCGGGGGTGATCCCGATCAGCTCGGTGAGGTGCCGGCGTTCCATGCCGATCACCAGATCGGCCTCGGCGATGATGTCGGCGTCGACGGTCCGGCTCCGGTGCGCGCTCAGATCGAGGCCGCGCTGAGCCATCCGCTCGACGACCTCGGCGGGCGCGGGCCGCCCCGGGGGCATCAGCCCACTGGAGGACACGGCCACGTCGATGCCACGTTCGTCCAGGCGACGGCGCAACATCGCCTCGGCCATCGGGGAACGACACTGGTTTCCGGTGCAGCAGAACTCGATCTTGATGTGCTGCACTCTACCGGTCCACGCCGGGGCGGCCCGGTCGGCGTCGGCACGGGCCGGGGACGAATTGCCCGGGCGGCCCGCTCCCGGTGTGGAATGGCGCGATGAACGCACCAGAGGACCACACCCCGGTCATCGTGGGGGTCGGCCAACACAACCAGCGGGTCGACCAGGGCGAGCCGTCCCGGGAGCCGGTGGAGCTGATGCGCATCGCGCTGCGCCGGGCCGCCGAGGACGCCGGGTCGTCCGAGATCCTGGGCCGGGCCGATTCGATCCGGACGGTCAACGTGTTCGGGTGGCGCTACCGCGACCCGGGCCGGCTCCTGGCGGAGTCTCTGGGCAGCTCCGGGGCGACGACCGCCTACACCCACGTGGGCGGCAACGTCCCCCAGATGGTCGTCAACGGTGCGTGCCGCGACCTGGCCGCCGGCGACGCCGAGATCGTGCTGGTCACCGGCGCGGAGGCCGGCCTGTCCAAGGCGCAGCACCGCCGGACGGGTACCACGCCGGACTGGACCGTGCAGCCCGACGAGGTCGTCCCCGACCGTTGGCTGAACGACGACACTCCCCTGTTCGCCGAGGCCGAACTGGCCCGCGGCGTGGTGATGCCGATCCAGATCTACCCCATGTACGAGAGCGCCTGGCGGGCCGCGAACGGCTGGACCGTCGCCGAGAACCGCCGCCGGATCGCCGAGCTGGCCGCCGCGATGAGCCGGGTCGCCGCGGCCAACCCCAACGCCTGGAACCGTCAGGCCCACACCCCCGAGTCGATCGACTCGCCCGAGGGCGGCAACCGGATGGTCGGGTTTCCCTACCGACGGGTCGTGAACTCCTATGAGCGGGTCGACCAGGGCGCCGCGCTGATCCTCACCACCGTGGCCCGGGCCCGTCACCTGGGGCTGGACCCCGACACCTGGGTGTTCCCGGTGGCCGGCACCGACGGCGCCGACACGCCCTTCGTGTCGAACCGGCCGACCTTCGCCGGTTCGCCGGCCATGCGGATCGCGGGGCGACGCGCTCTGGACCTGGCCCGGGTCGAACCCGACGAGCTGGCGAGTGTCGATCTGTACTCGTGCTTTCCCGTCGCGGTGCAGGTCGCCGCGCACGAGCTGGGCATCGCGCCCGACCGGGACCTGACCGTGACCGGCGGGTTGCCCTTCGCCGGTGGACCCTGGAACAACTACGTCACCCACGCGATCGCCCAGACCGTCGAGGTGCTGCGTGAGCGGCGCGGCACCGCTCTGGTGACCGCGAACGGTGGCTACTTCACCAAGCACGCCTTCGGGGTGTACGCCACCGAGCCGTCGGGGCGACCCTTCGCCTGGGAGCAGCCCCAGGACGAGATCGACGCGGTCGGCCGGGTCGAAGTCGACGACGGCTTCGCCGGGGAGGCCACCGTGGAGTCGTGCACGGTCATGCACGACCGGGATGGCGCTCCCGAACGGGCGATCATCACCGCCCGCACCGCGGCGGGCACCCGGGCCTGGGGCACCAGCCCCGACGCCGAGACGATGGCGCGCATCACCACCTCGGAGACGGTGGGCGAGCCGGTTCGCATCGACGCGTCCGGCTCCTTCACGTTCGCCTGACGCATCGGACCCCGGGGGCGCCACCGGGGTCCCGACCACCGGGCCGCCGGCCGGGTCGTGGACCCGGGCTCAGGTGCGGGAGCTGTCCTCGATGCTCACCGCGATGGCCAGGGCACCCACCACGATCAGCCCGGCACCGCCCAGCGCGAAGGCGTCGCTGTCGGTGACCAGCAGCACGAACGCCAACCCGGTGAGCATCGCCACCAGGCCGACCCAGATGCCCGGGTGACGGTCGTTCATCACGCCGCTCCCCCGGCCGGTGTCGACCCGGCGTCCACCACGTCCACGTCGAGGTCCACTTCGGTGACGTCGATGGAGCCGGCGCGGACCACGGTGAATGGCACCGACCGGACATCGAGGACCGTCGAGGCCGACGCGGCCCGCGGGCCACCGTCGACCACGAGGTCCACCGGGCCGGTGAGCGAGGCCACCGCCTCGCGGGCATCGGTGGGAGTGGGTTCGCCGGAACGGTTGGCGCTGGTCACCGCGAGCGGTCCGATCCGACCGGTCACCTCACGCACCAGCGGCGCGTCGGGCACGCGTACCCCGATCGCGCCCGGGTCGCCTCCGAGGTCCACGTCGTGCCAGGCCGCGGCGCGGGGGGCCACCAGCGTGAGCGGTCCGGGCCAGGCCCACCCCATCAGCGTGTCGACCGCGGCCCGCCCCGACGAGTCCAACGCCGAGTCGTCGATCAGCCCGCGTGCCGACGCGGCGTCGCCGGCCAGCACGGCCAGGGCCACGCTCCGGTCACGGGCCTTGGCGGCGAAGACCCGGTCGATGCCCTCGGGCCGGCGCGGATGGGCGGCCAGCCCGTAGACGGTGTCGGTGGGCAGCACCACGGTTCCGCCGGCTTCGAGCACCTCGATCACCCGGGTGGCCAGGTCCGCCAGGGAGGCGCCTCGGGTCTGGGCGACGAGGTCGAGCACGGTCGGACCCGGAGCCATGGAACGACCGTAGCCCGGTCGTGCTAGGACATCGAGGTCATGGCCACCCACGAGACCGAACTCACCGAGCCGGTGGATCTGTGCACCCCCGACGGTCGCCGGCTGAACCCCGCGGCGGTGGGCTGGTCGCGGGTGCCGCTGCACCGGGCGAACCTGGGCGGTTGGGGACGCAACAAGAAGTGGGACTACTGGGGGTTTCTGCTGGGCGACGCCGCGGTGTCGCTGACCTTCGCGGACGTGGACTTCGCCGGGATGGTGGGCCTCTACTGGGCCGACTTCGCCGCCGGCGACCAGATCCGGGCCGGACGGATCACGCCGCTGAGTCGGGGGGTCGACCTTCCCGAGGTGCCCGGGTCGACCACCCTGCGCCACCACTCCAGGGCACTGGACGCGGTGATCCACGACGTCGAGGGCGGCACCCGGATCTTCGCCCACTGGCGAGGCTCGGACGGCCGTGAACTGCGCCTCGACGTGGTCGCGGCCCAACCCGACGGTCACGAGTCGCTGAACGTGGTGGTGCCGTGGTCCGCCACGCGGTTCCAGTACACCTCCAAGCACCAGGCCCGCCCGGTCACCGGGATCCTCACCGTCGACGGCACCACCCGGACCATCGGTGGCGAGCGCGCCGCGTGGGCGACCCTCGACGTGGGCCGGGGCCGCTGGCCCCACCGGACGGTGTGGAACTGGGCCGGCGGGGCGGGAACCAGCACCGGGGGTCACACGGTGGGCATCCAGCTCGGCTCCAAGTGGACCGACCGGACCGGGTCGACCGAGAACGGCATGATCGTGGACGGCCGCCTCACCAAGATCGGGGAGGAACTCGCCTGGGACTACGACATCGACCGGCCCATGGAACCCTGGCGGGTCCGTTCGGCGGACCGCAGCCTGGATCTGACCCTCACGCCGCGCTGGGACCTGCCGTCGGACACGAACCTGGGCGTCTTCGTCAACACCGGCCACCAGGTGTTCGGGTCGTGGTCGGGCACGATCCCCCGCGACGACGGCGACCCGCTCACCCTGGCCGACGACGTGATCGGCTTCGCCGAGGAGATCACCTGGCGCTGGTGAACCGACCGCGCGCCCCGGGGCGCGGGTCGCCGAACCGGGCCACCAGGACGCGGTCCCGACCCGCCAGGTCCGGGTGCACCTCGACGTGGGCGAACCCGGCGCGTCGGGCCAGCCCGGTCACCGCGGCGGCCTGGGTCGCGCCGATCTCGACGACCAGCACCCCGTGGGGCGCCAACCACCCCGGCGCCCCGGCGACGACGACCCGCACCGCGTCCAGCCCGTCAAGACCGGCGAACAGGGCCCCCGCGGGTTCCCAGTCCTCGACGGCGGGGTCCACCTCGTCGCCGGTGGCCACATAGGGCGGATTGGACACGATCAGGTCGATGTGGCCTCGGCGCGCGGCGGGCAACGGGTCGAACCAGGAGCCTTCGAGCAGGTCGACCCGGTCGGCCTCCAGCCCCAGACGGGCGCGGTTCTCGGCGGCCAGGGCCAGCGCGTCGACCGAGGCATCCACGGCCAGCACCCGGGCGCGGGGGCGTTCCAGCGCGACGGCGAGGGCCAACGCGCCGGTCCCGGTCCCCAGATCCACCACCGTGGGCGCGTCGACGCCGAGCGCGTCGAGCTCGGCCAGGGCCACCTCGGCGACGACCTCGGTCTCGGGACGCGGGATCAGGGCCCGGGCATCCACGGCGAGGGTGAGCGACCGGAACGGCCAGTGCCCCATCACGTACTGCAACGGTTCCCCGGCCGCGCGCCGCGCCACCAACGACTCGAAGCGGGCCAGAGCCTCCGGGTCCGCCTCGGCGTCGGCAGAGGCGGTGTCGGCAGAGGCGGCCCGCGGCGCCCGGTCACCGGCGACGTCGCGCACCAGCCAGCCCACCTCCCGGGCGGCGCCGTCGATCCCGGCGGCCTCCAGTGCTGCCACGGCCGCCCGGGCCGCGTCCCGCCAGGTCGTGGTCCCGGCGGGCCGGCGCCCGGCACGCGGCGAGGGGTGCGCGTCCGCGTCCCGGGCGGCGCCCGCGCCGCGGCTCACGCCACCGAGGAGGGGTCCGATGCCACCAGCCGGTCCCGCTGCTCGTCCATCACCAGCGCATCGGACAGCTCGGCCAGATCGCCGTCGAGGATCTTGTCGAGCTTGTGGAGCGTCAGGCCGATCCGGTGGTCGGTGACCCGGTTCTCCTTGAAGTTGTAGGTCCGGATCTTCTCGCTGCGTCCCCCACCGCCCACCTGCCCGCGTCGGGTGTCGGAGGCCTCGGCGGCCTGGGCCTGCTGGGCCAACGCGAGCAGCCGGCTGCGCAGCACCACCAGCGCCCGGGCACGGTTCTGGGTCTGGGACTTCTCGTCCTGCATCGCCACGACCAGCCCCGTGGGCAGGTGCGTGATCCGCACCGCCGAGTCGGTCGTGTTCACCGACTGGCCGCCCGGCCCCGAGGACCGGTAGACGTCGACTTTGAGGTCCGCGGGGTCGATGGCGACGTCGACCTCGTCGGCTTCGGGCAGCACCGTGACCGTCGCCGAGGAGGTGTGCACCCGCCCCGCCGACTCGGTGACGGGCACCCGTTGCACCCGGTGCGGGCCGGCCTCGTGCTTCATGCGGGTCCACACGCCGTCACCGGCGACCCGGAAGGTGATCGTGGAGTACCCGCCCAGCGCGGACTCCTCGGCGCCGAGCACCTCCAGGCGCCAGCCCTGATCGGCGGCGAAGGCCTGGTACATGCCGAACAGGTCCGCGGCGAACAGGTTGGCCTCCTCGCCGCCCTCGGCGCCGCGGATCTCCACGATCACGTCGCGGTGGGCGTTGGGATCCGGCGGCAGCAACAGCAGTCGCAGCTCCTCGGTGAGCCGTGCGACGTCGGCCTCGGCATCGGCGGCCTCGGCGAGCATCGCCTCGCGGTCCTCGCCCTCGACCTCGGCGGCCATCTCCCGGGCCGCGCCCGCGTCACCGGCGCGGGCCCGCAGCCGACGGCCACAGGCCACGATCCGTTCCAGTTCCTTGTGGCGTCGGGCGAGGTCCGCATAGCGGTGATGGTCCTCGAACACGGCCGGGTCGGCCAGGCGGGCCTCGACCTCGGTGAGTTCGTCCTCGTAGCCGGCGACCCGGTCGACCAGTTCGCTCATCGCGATCCGCCGTCGCCGTTGGCTACCCGAGCGCCTGCGTGCCGGCGGTCAGCCGGATCAGGCGTCGCCGGGGTCCGCGGCGTTCCCGGAGTCGCCCCCGGAGGTGTCCGCCGCGGCGGCACCGGCCTTCTTGCGCCGGCCGTAGCGACGCTCGAACCGGTCGATGCGGCCACCGGTGTCGACCAGCTTCTGCTTGCCGGTGTAGAAGGGGTGGCACTCGCTGCACAGCTCGACCGACAGCGACGGCACGGTGGAATGCGTCGTGAAGCTGTTCCCGCAGGAACAGGTGACCTGGGTCTCGACGTAGTCGGGGTGAATGTCGGCTTTCATCGCCACTCCTTGGAGATTTCCGTTGCGAACGTACCGCAACGGGACATTCCACTGTACCGGGGGCTCACAACCTCACGAAAGGCGCCCGGACCGCGCCGGTGCGCCATCGGTCACGACTTGGCGACCTCTGCCAGGAACTCCTCGTTGGACTTGAACGCCTGGAGGCGTTCGACCAGCAGGTTCATCGCCGCGCCCGGGCCGCCGGTGTCGTCGGGCACCCCGGCGAGGACCCGGCGCAGCTTGGTGATCTGGGTCTGCTGGGGACGGGAGAACAGCAGTTCCTCGTGGCGGGTGCCCGAGGCGGCCACGTCGATCGCCGGGAAGATCCGGGCCTCGGCGAGGCGCCGGTCCAGGCGCAGCTCGGAGTTGCCGGTGCCCTTGAACTCCTCGAAGATGTGGTCGTCCATGCGCGAGTTCGTCTCGACCAGCGCGGTGGCCAGGATCGTGAGCGACCCGCCCTCGGCGAGCTTGCGGGCGGCGCCGAAGAAGCGCTTGGCCGGCCAGATCGCGGCGGCGTCGATCCCACCGCTCATCAACCGGCCGCTCTCCTTGACGGTCAGGTTGTAGGCCCGGGTCAGCCGGGTGATGCCGTCGACCAGCAGCACCACGTCACCGCCGGTCTCGGCGATGCGCTTGGCCCGTTCGATGGCCAGCTCGGCCACGATGGTGTGCTCCTCGGCGGGCCGGTCGAAGGTGGACGACACGACCTCGCCGTCGCCGATCCAACGCTGGAAGTCGGTGACCTCCTCGGGGCGTTCGTCGATCAGCAGCACCATGAGGTGCGTCTCGGGGTGGTTCTGTTCGATCGCCCGGGCGATGGTCTTGAGGATCGTGGTCTTGCCCGATTTGGGCGGCGCCACGATCAGCCCGCGCTGGCCCTTGCCGATGGGCGCGACCAGGTCGATGATCCGGGGGGTCATGTCGACGATGGTGTCGGGGTGCTCCAGACGCAGCGGCTCGCTGGGGTACTCCGGGGTCAGCTCGGCGAAGTCGGGCCGTTCCCGGGCCAGACTGGGTTCGACGCCGTTGACCCGGTCGATGCGCAACAGCGCGGGGTTCTTCTCCGACCTGGTCGGTGGCCGGGACAGGCCCTCGATGCGGTCACCCTTGCGCAGACCGAACTGGCGGACCTGCTTGACCGACACGTAGGAGTCGTCGCGGTGGGCCAGGTAACCGTGCAGTCGCAGGAACCCGTAACCGTCGTCGCGCAGGTCCAGGATGCCCTCGACCTCGACCGGGTCGGCCTCGGGCTGGTTGTCGTTCTGGCCGCCGCCCGAACCCCGACCCCGACGGCGGCGCCGCCGCCCGGAGTGATCTGCCTGGGAGTCACCCGAGTCGTCGCCGCCCTTGTCGGCGTTGGCCTTGTCGTCGGTCTTCTTGTCCTTCTTGTCGTCGTTGGCCTTGGGGTCGCCGCTCTTGGCGTCGCCGTCCTTGGGTTGGCTGCCCCGTTGCCGGTCACTCTTGTCGCCGGACCCGCCGGCGTCGTCACCCTTGGCCTCGGCGTCCCGGGACGCACCGTTCCTCGCACCGTCGCTGCCCGAACGCGGCTTCGACGACGCCTCGGTGTCGGCGCGTCGTTCCCGCTGCGCGGCGCCGTTGCGGCCGGTTCCGGCGTCGTCGGAACCGCGCTGGTCCGCGTCGCCGGCCGACGCCTCGCCCGGAGCGTCCTCGCCCGGCGTGACCCCGGCGAGCTCGAGGATCAGATCCACGATCTCGGCCTTGCGGGCCCGCGACGGTGGCTTCTTGCCCAACGAGGTGGCGATGACGACGAGTTGCTCGCGGTCCTTGCGCTCCAGTTGTGATCGGTCGAAGTCTGTGGAGCTGTCGCTCATCTGTCGTTCCTCGTTCTCGACGATTCGGATCCGCCCCGACCGCTGCGGCCCGTGACGGGCCGAGGTCGGGCACGGTGGCGCAATGAACGATGCGCCGATTCGAGCTGGCATTCACCGCTGGGCTCGTCCGCCGGCACAACGCCGCCGGTTCTCACCCCCGATGCTGCGCCTCAGCGTAGCAGGCCCCACCTTCGAATCCCGCGCCCGGCCGCGCCGCGGTGGGCGGCCGCCGGGCGGATTCTCAGCGCACCGAGGTGAGGCGACCCATCAGGTCGTGGCCCGCCACCACGGGGCGTTCGGCCACCCCGTTCTCGGTGTAGGTGCCCCCGGCCGCCTCGGTCTGACGGTCATAGAGCAGGTAGGGCACCGGGTCGGTGGTGTGGGTCTTCAGGTGCAGTGGCGTGGCGTGGTCGGGCAGCAGCAGCAGGCGCCACGGGCCGATCGAGTCGAGCCCCTCGATCAACCCGGCCAGGATCCGGCGGTCCCAGTTCTCCAGGGCCCGGACCTTCTCGGTCACGTCGCCGGCGTGGCCGGCCTCGTCGGTGGCCTCCACGTGGATCACGAACAGGTCGGCCCAGTCCTCGAGCGCGTGCAGCGCCACGTCGCGTTTCGCCTCGTAGTCGGTGTCGTACCACCCGGTGGCGCCCTCGGCCTCGACGATCTCCATGCGGGCCAGCACCCCCAGGCCGCGTACCAGGTCGACCGCGGTCACCAGCCCGGCGTCCATCCGGTGGGTGTCCCCGAAGGCCGGCAGCGCCGGTCGGGTGCCCTGGCCCCACAGCCAGATCTGGTTCGCCGCCAGCGACGACGCCCCCACGATCGAACGCGACCGGTCCATCAGGTCGATGAGCTGGGGTGCCGCGGCGCCCGTGGGTTCCACGATCGGCTTGTCGGACAGGTCGTGGGGCGGCGCGCAGTCCGCGTCGGCCCAGCTGCGCGGGGTGACGGTGATGTGGCGGTACTGCACCCCGGCGTGGAAGGCGACCTCGCCGTCGGGGGTGGGACCGCCCAGCTCGGCCTGGAGCTGGGCGACGACCTTTGCGGCGTCCTCGCTGGTGGGGTGACCCCCGGCGAAGTCCGCCATGATCCCGTCTTCGACCCGCACCAGGTTGCAGCGGTACGCCGCCTGGTCGTCACCCAGGGTGATGCCCAGCGCCGCGGCCTCGATCGGGGCCCGCCCGGTGTGGTGGACCGCCGGGTCGTAGCCCAGGATCGACATGTTGCCCACGTCGCTGCCCGGGGCCATGCCCTCGGGGATCACCGCGGCGCGGCCCACCTCGGCGGTGGCCGCCAGACGCCGCAGGTTGGGCATCTCGGCGACCTCCAGTGGGGTGCGACCACCGAGTTCGTCGACCGGTTCGTCGGCACAGCCGTCGGGGACGCAGACCACGTATTTCATGCTTCTGAGCCTAGGAGGTCCCGGTCGCAGCGCGGGCGGCCGCCTCAGGCGGCGACGGCGGCCAGGATGTGGGACCGCACCGCGTCGAGGTCGTCGGGGAGCACCGTGTAGTGCTCGTCACGCTCGAGCAGGTCGGCGAGGAACTCGGGCAGCGGCGGTCGGATCCCGGTGGCCTCGGCGACCGCGTCGGGAAACTTCGCGGGATGCGCGGTCGCCAGGGTGACCATCGGCAGGGTCGGGTCGCGGCGTTCGGCACGGGCCGCGGCCAGTCCCACCGCGGTGTGCGGGTCGATCAGGACGCCGGTGTCGGCGTGGGTGCGTCGGATCTCGGCCAGGGTGGCGGTGTCGTCGAAGCTCGCCGCCCCGAAGACCTCGGCCAGATGCGCCATACGGTCCACCCCCACGTCCAGACGCCCCGTCGCCGCGAACGTCGCCATCGCCTCGGCGAGGGTCGCGCCGTCGCGGTCGTAGAGCTCGAAGAGCAGCCGTTCGACGTTGGAGGACACCTGGATGTCCATCGACGGCGACAGCGTGTGCTGCACGCCCGAGGTGGCCAGCACTCCGGTGGTGGACCACCGGGTGAGGATGTCGTTCACGTTCGAGCCCATCACGAGCTGCCGGATCGGCGTCCCCGTCGTCCGGGCCACCCATCCGGCCAGGATGTTGCCGAAGTTGCCGGTGGGCACCGAGAACGCCACCGGTCCTCCCAGGGTTCGCTGGGTGGTCACGTAGTACACGATCTGGGCCATCACCCGTGCCCAGTTGATCGAGTTCATCGCGGAGAGGCCCACCCGGTCCCTGAAGGTCGTGTCGGCGAAGAGCGCCTTGACCAGGGCCTGGCAGTCGTCGAAGGTGCCTTCGATCGCCACGTTGTGCACGTTGGGTTCGTCCACGGTGGTCATCTGGCGACGTTGCACGTCGGAGACCCGGCCGTGGGGGTGGAGCACCACGATGTCGAGCGCGTCGCGTCCCCGGCATCCGGAGATCGCCGCGGAGCCGGTGTCGCCGGAGGTGGCGACCACGATCGTGGCCCGGCGGTTCCGACGGTTCAGTTCGTGGTCGAACAGCCGCCCTACGAGCTGCAGGGCCACGTCCTTGAACGCCAGGGTCGGGCCGTGGAACAACTCGGCGATCCAGTGTCCCTGGCCCAGCTCGGTCAGCGGCACCACCGTGGGGTCCCGGAACGTGGCGTAGGCCTCGGCGACGATCTCCTCGAAGTCGTCGCGGTCGATCGTGCCGGCCACGTAGGGCCACATGACCGCCACGGCGACCTCGACATAGGACGCACCGGTGCTCAGGCCACCGAGATCCTGGGAGGGCCAGCGCGCCGGAACGTACAGGCCGCCGTCGTCGGCCAGGCCCCGCAGCAGCACGTCGGTGAAGCCCAGCACCGGCGCCGACCCGCGGGTCGACACGTAGTCGAGCCGGTCGTCACTCACCGTGGTTCACAATCGGTTTCTCACTCACCGTCGATCACCCGGAGCAGACGGCCCACGTCGACCACGGCGTCCAGCGAGGCCAGGTCGCGCCGCAGCGCCTGCACCGCGGCTTCGGGCGCGGTGTGGGTGATGAACACCAGACGGGCCCCGGCGGGCACGTCGATCTGTTCCATGAGCCGCACCGAGATGTCGTGGTCGGCCAACGCCCCGGCCACCGCGTGCAGCACCCCGGGTCGGTCGAGGACCTCGATGTCCAGGTGGTAGCTGCCCCGCAGCTCCTCCATCGGCCGGATCCTGGCCTCGGTCAGGTTGCCGATGTCCGCATGAGTGCCCCGGATCCGGTTCTGGGCGGCGTCCACCACGTCGCCGAGCACCGCGGTGGCCGTGGGGCCCCCGCCGGCGCCACGGCCGTAGAACATCAGGTCGTCCACCGCGTCACCCTGGACGAACACCGCGTTGAAGCTGTCACGCACGTTCGCCAGCGGGTGGGTGACGGGCACCATCGCGGGGTGGACCCGCGCCGCGACCTGGTCGGTGCCGTCGGAACCCGGGCCCCGCTCGACGATCGCGAGCAGCTTGATGACGTAGCCCAACCGGGTGGCCCGGTCGATCAGGTCGGCAGAGATCTGGCGGATGCCTTCGGTGTGGACCTGGTCGGCGACGACGACCGTGCCGAACGCGACCGTGGCCAGGATCGCCGCCTTGGCCGCGGCGTCGTGGCCGTCGATGTCGGCGGTGGGGTCGGCCTCGGCGAAGCCCAGACGCTGGGCCTCGGCGAGGACCTCGTCGAAGTCCGAGGCGTCCTCGGTCATGCGGGTCAGCACGTAGTTGGTGGTGCCGTTCACGATGCCCAGCAGGCGGGTGATGCGGTCGCCGATGAGCGACTCGCGCAGCGGGCGGATGATCGGGATGCCCCCGCCCACCGCGGCTTCGAAGAGCAGGTCGACCTCGGCGTCGCGGGCGGCCCGGTACAGCTCGTCGCCCGTCGCGGCGAGCAGCGCCTTGTTGGCGGTGACCACCGGCTTGCCCGCGCCCAGCGCGGCCTTCACGAAGGTACCGGCCGGTTCGATCCCTCCCACGAGTTCGACCACCACGTCGATGCCGGGGTCCGCACAGATCGACAGCGCGTCGGTGGTGACCACCTCGTCGTCGAGGTGGGTGGAGCGCAGCTCCTCGAGGGTCCGCACCGCCACCCGGGCGATGTGCAGACGGATCCCGGTGCGGGCCGCGATGGTGTCCGCCTGGGACTCGATCAGGTCGACCAGGGCTTCGCCGATGGTGCCGTTGCCGAGGATGCCGAGGTTGATGGGGTGTTCGTTCACGGTCCCCACACGGTAGTGGGCCTCCGATCACGGCCCCGCAGCCACTTCCCGACGAAATTCGGAGGGAAAAGGTGGTATGGCCGCCTTTTCCCTCCGAATTTGGTGTGCGTCGGGGGAGCCGAGGGGCCGGTCGAAGAGCTGGCCGAGGTCTGATCAGCGCACGTCGAGGCGGACCAGGTCGTCGAGGGTCTCGCGTCGGATCACCTCGCGGGCCACACCGTCGGCGACGAACACCACGGCGGGCCGGGGGACCTTGTTGTAGTTCGAGGCCATCGCGTAGCCGTACGCGCCGGTGACCGGGGTGACCAGCAGGTCGCCGACGGTCACGTCCGCGGGAAGCTGCGCGTCGGCCACCACGATGTCGCCGGACTCACAGTGCTTGCCCACCACCCGGGCCGCCAGCGGACGCTCCGCGGTGGCCGCGCGGGCCAGCAGCGCTTCGTATCCACTGCCGTAGAGCACCGGACGGGGATTGTCGGACATGCCCCCGTCCACCGAGACGTACGTGCGCAACCCGGCCAGTTCCTTGATCGTGCCCACCTCGTACACGGTGATGCCGGCCGCCGCGGCGATCGACCGGCCCGGCTCCGCGGTGATGCGGGCGCGCACGCCGGCAGCAGCGGCGGCCCCGCGCACCGCCTCGGCCCACTCGGTGATCGACGGGGCTGATTCACCCTCGACGTAGGCCACGCCGATCCCCCCGCCGATCGACAGCTCGGGCAGGTCCAACGGGTTGGAGAACTCGGCGAGGCGCTGCACCGCATCGGCGAAGAAGTCGGCCACGAAGACCTGGGAGCCGATGTGCATGTGGATCCCCACCAGCTCCATCGCCGCGGAGTTCCGGGCGCGGCGCACCGCTTCGCCGGCCAGTCCGGTGGACAGCGTGAACCCGAACTTGGAGTCGTCCTGGCCGGTGCGGACGTACTCGTGGGTGTGGGCCTCCACCCCGGGGGTGACGCGCACCCACACCCGCGGCGGTGCCACGCCGAGGGCGGGTACCAGACGCTCGAGACGGTCGATCTCGTCGAAGGAGTCGACCACGATGCGGCCCACGCCGACCTGCAGCGACCGGGTGAGCTCGGCATCGGACTTGTTGTTGCCGTGCAGCACCAGACGTTCCGGCGCCACCCCCGCGGTGAGCGCGACGTGCAGCTCACCGCCGGTGGACACGTCCACCGACAGGCCCTCGGAGGCCACCAGCCGGGCCATCTCGACGCACCAGAACGCCTTGGACGCGTAGCTGACCCCGGGGCCGAAGGCCGCGACCGCCTCCCGGCAACGGGCCCGCAGGTGGTCTTCGTCGTAGACGAACAGTGGCGTGCCGAACTCGGCGGCCAGCTCGGCGACGGGCACCCCGCCCACGGCCAGGGCACCCGAGGCGTCGACCGTCGCGGAGTCGGGTAGCAGCTCCATGGGCACCGGACCCGCGGTCACATCGACTCCGGTGCGCTCACCCCGACGGTGTCGAGTCCGGCCACGATCCCGATGCGGGCGGCCTCGACCAGCCACAGCCGGGCCTGGGTGACCTCCGGGTCGATGTCGGCGCCGAGGATCCCACAGTCGTGGTAGAAGCCGTGGAACGCCCCGGCCGCGGCGCGCAACCAGGTCACGACCTTGTGCGGAGCCCGTTCGGCGGCGGCCACTTCGATCACCTCGGGCAGCTCGGCCAGGCTGCGCAGCAGGTCCAGTTCGCGCTCGGAATCCAGCCGTGACAGATCCACCCGGTCCAGCGGGGCGCGGGTCACGCCGCGTTCGGTGGCCTTGGCGGCGAGCTGGTGGATCCGGGCGTGCGCGTACTGCACGTAGTACACCGGGTTGTCCATCGACCGGGCCACGGCCACGTCGAGGTCGACGGTCTGGCGTGAATCGATGCTCTGGAGCAGGTAGGTGATGCGGACCGCGTCGGCACCCAGGTCGTCGATGAGGTCGCGCAGCTCGATCAGGTCACCGGTCCGCTTGGAGATCTTGACCTCCTCGCCGCCCCGCTCGAGCTTGACGAGCTGGGTGATCGCCACCTCGAAGGCCTCCCGGGGGTGTCCGAGGGCCTCCAGCGCGGCGCGCATGCGGGGCACGTAGCCGTGATGGTCCGCGCCCCACACGTCGATGCACAGATCGAACCCCCGGGCGAACTTGTCGCGGTGGTAGGCGATGTCGGGCGTGAAGTACGTGTAGGTCCCGTCGGACTTGACCAGCACCCGGTCCTTGTCGTCGTCGAAGTCGCTGGTGCGGAGCCAGGTGGCGCCCTCGGCGTCGTAGACCACCCCCTTGGCGCGCAGCTCGGCCAGGGTGGTGTCGATCGCCCCGGAGGCGACCAGTTCGCGTTCGGACGACCACACGTCGAAGTGCACCCCCAACCGGTCCAGCACCTCGCGCTGGTCGGCCAGTGCCCGGGCGTAGCCCCATTCGGTGGGGTCGGCATCGGCGGGCATCTCGGCGGCCCAGTCCTCGATGTAGCGGCCGTGGTAGCCGTCCTCGGGCGGTTCGGTCCCCGCGGCGCGCGCGGCGAGTGACGCACCGAAGGTCTGCATCTGCACACCGCGGTCGTTCAGGTAGAACTCACGGGTCACGTCGTGGCCGGTGCGTTCCAGGATGCGGGCCAGCACGTCACCGAAGACCGCGCCGCGGGCGTGCCCGGCGTGCAGGGGTCCGGTGGGGTTCGCGCTGACGAACTCGATGTCGACACGCCGGTCCGCCCCGGTGTCGAGGCGGGCCCAGTTCCCGGTGCCCGCGTCGACGATCCCCACCAGCACGTCGTGCAGCCAGGTCGGGGCCAGGTGGAAGTTGACGAACCCGGGTCCGGCAACCTCGACGCGCTCCACGTGCGGCGGCGGGTCGGCCTGCAGGTGCTCCACGAGCTGGGTCGCCAGCTCCCGGGGGTTACGCCCCGCCGATCTGGCCGCGGCCATCGCCGCGTTCGAGGACCAGTCGCCGTGTTCCCGGCGGGCGGGCCGCTCCATGCCGATCGTGGCGGGCGCGTCGATGCGCTCCGCGCCCAGCGCCGCACGGACCGCGTCGATCAGCACGTCCCGGATCACGTCACCCGACTCCTCGCTCCCCACCGCACCCTGCGGTGGGGGTCCCATTGTCGCGGCTGACCCCGGAGGCCGACGAGTCGGTTCGCTCCGGACCGGGCAAGAGGTGAAAACCGTCGCGCTGCTACGCTGATCAGTCCCAAGCCCTCGTAGCTCAGCGGATAGAGCATCGGCCTCCGGAGCCGTGTGCGCAGGTTCGAGTCCTGCCGAGGGCGCCCAACCACCGGGCCGGTCCGGTGGTGCCGGGTGGTGTCCGGAAGGTTCGCGGACCGGTCGGGACGGTCACCGGGTGTTGACCCGGTTCATGGTGGCGTCGAACCCGTCACTCACGATCGCCTCGACCGCGTCGGCGGCGGTCTCGATGGCGATGTCGAGTTCGACCCGATCGGCCCGGGTGGGTCGGCGCAGCACGTGGTCGGCGCCCTGGGCGCGCCCGGGAGGTCTGCCCACGCCGATCCGGATGCGACGGAAGTCCCGGGTGCCCAGGTGGGCCACGATCGAACGCAGCCCGTTGTGCCCGGCCAGCCCGCCGCCGGTCTTGAGCTTGACCCGACCGGTGGGCAGGTCCAGCTCGTCGTGGACCACGATCAGACGCTCGGGGTCATCCACGCCGTGGCGTCGGACCAGGAGCTGGACCGAACGGCCCGACTCGTTCATGAACGTCTGGGGGAAGGCCACCACGACTCGACGTTCGCCGAGGCGCAGCTCCGCGCCCAGCGCCTGCTGCCGGGTCGAGCGCAGCTTCTCGCCGTGGCGGTCCGCGACGAGGGCCACCACGTCCGCGCCGACGTTGTGGCGGGTGTCCGCGTAGCGGTCCCCGGGGTTGCCCAGCCCGACGACGAGCCAGTCGGCGGGCGTGCCCCGCCGGTCACTCCTCCGCTTCGTCGTCGCCTCCCTCGGCGGCGGGCTCCTCCCCCTCGGCGGCCTCGGCGGCCTCGGCGTCCTCTTCCTCGACCTCTTCCTCGACCCGCATCATCGAGGTCACCACGACCGGCTCCTCGGGGTCGACGTCGGTGGTGACGCCCGTGGGCAGCGCGATGTCGGCGATCCGGATCGAGTCGCCCAGCGCCAGCTCCGAGATGTCGACGACCAGCTCGTTCGGGATGTCCTCGGGACGGGCCCAGACCGTGAGGCTGAACAGCACCTGGTCGACGATGCCGTTCTCGCGGGTCACCTCGAGCGCCTCGCCCTCGGCGACGATGGGCACCTCGACGCTCAGCTCGGCGTCGCGGTCGATCAGCGAGAAGTCCACGTGGTGCACCGTGTGGCGCACCGGGTGGCGCTGGATGTCCTTGACGATCGCCAGGCGCGATTCGCCGTCCATCTCCAGGTCAAGCAGGGCGTTCATTCCGGCTTCGGTGGTGAGCGCGGCGCGTAGGTCCGACCACTGGACCGCCACCGGCACCGGATCGGTCCCCAGGCCGTAGACGACGCCGGGAATCTGGCCCTGGGAGCGCAGACGGTTGGCGGGACGGGAACCCAGGGCACGGCCGGTGGTGACCGAGAGGGTGACTTCAGCCATGGAGGAACTCCTACTTCTGAAAGTCGCGCCGGAGCGCACGGAAAGAAACGGACATGCCAGCGTACCGACCGCTCCACTGCGGCGGCGAAAGCGCCCGCCCGCGTCGGGTCGGCCGGTCCCGGGGCGGCGCGCGCCGCAGCGCGGGCTACTTCTGGTTCTCGCCGCCGAAGATCTCCGACACCGAGGTGTCCTCGAAGACCGCGTCGATCGCCTTTGCGACCAGTCCCGCCACCGAGAGCACCTCGATCTTGTCGATCAACTTGTCGTCTTCGATCGGCAGCGTGTCGGTGAGCACCACCCGGGAGATCGCCGTGGCTCCTTCGAGCCGGTCGATCGCCGGCACGCTGAGCACCGCGTGGGTGGCCATGACCCACACGTCCGACGCACCGTGGTCGACCAGGATCTCGGCGGCCGCGCAGATCGTGCCGGCGGTGTCGATCATGTCGTCGAGCAGGATGCAGTGACGTCCTTCGACGTCGCCGATCACGTCGGCGGCGACGACCTGGTTGGCGGACCCCTTGGGGCGCAGCTTGTTCACGAAGGCCAGGTCCGCGCCGATCTGGCCGCTGAAGCGTTTCGCGGCCTTGACCCCACCGGCGTCGGGGGACACGACCACCGGGTCCACCGGCGCGTTGCGGGCGATGTAGTCCTCGAGCACCGGCATGGCGGTGAGATGGTCCACGGGAATGTCGAAGAAGCCCTGGATCTGGCCGGTGTGCAGGTCGACGCTGACCACCCGGTCGGCGCCCGCGGCCTGGAGCATGTCGGCCAGCAGCTTGGCCGTGATCGGTTCGCGCCCTTCGGCCTTGCGGTCCTGCCGCGAGTAGCCGTAGTAGGGGCACACCGCGGTGATCCGCTTGGCCGAGGCCCGCTTGGCGGCGTCGATCATGATGAGCTGCTCCATGATCGAGTGGTTCACCCGCCCGGCGTGGGTCTGGAGCACGAAGACGTCCGCACCGCGCAGCGACTGGCCGAACCGGCAATGCAACTCGCCGTTGGCGAACTCCCTCAGGTTGGTCTCGCCCAGTTCGACCCCCAGCTCGCGCCCGATGGCGGCGGCCAGGGTCGGGTGCGCCCGGCCCGCATACAGCTGCAGTCGCTTCTTGGTGACCAGCTCCATCGATGCTCCCGTTCGATCGCCTGCTCGCGCGCCGATCCTACTGTCGTGGTCTCGTCGGGTTTCCTTCGATCCGGGTCAACGGTGCCACCGTGTCCCCGGCGGCGACCTGCGCGCCAGGCTCCAGCACGGCCGAGGCGCCGATGCGCGCTCCGGCGCCGATGTGGGCGTCGGTCGCCACGACATGGGGGCCGATCTCTGCGCCCTCGCCCACCTCGGTGGCGCCACCGAGCACCACGCCGGGGTGGACGGTCACGTCGCCGGCGATGTGGACCGACGGTTCGATGTGGGTGCTGGGTGGGTCGACCAGCGTGACGCCCGCGCGCATCCAGTCGGCGTTGATCCGGGCGCGCAGCACCGCCGCGGCGTCGGCGAGCTGCACCCGGTCGTTCACCCCGCGCACCTCGTCGGGGTCGGCCACCTGGAAGGCACCCACGGCCCGGCCGTCGTCATGGAGCACCCCGAGCACGTCGGTGAGATACCACTCGCCTTGGGCGTTGTCGGGCCGGATCCGTCCCAGCGCGTCGGCCAGCAGGTCCCGGCGGAACACGTAGATCGCGGTGTTGACCTCGTCGATCGGTCGCTGGTCCTCGGAGGCGTCGGACTCCTCGACGATGCCGGTCACCGCGCCGGTTCCGTCGCGCAGGATCCGGCCGTACCCCGTGGGGTCGTCCACCCGGGCGGTCAACACGGTGGCGGCGGTGCCGGCGGCGCGGTGCGACGCCACCAGGTCGACCAGCGTCCCGGCGCGCAGCAGCGGGGTGTCGCCGGGCAGCACGAGCACGTCGGTGTCCCCGCCGGCATGGCTCGATCCGGCCGCCCCGTCGGTCCGCTCCATGGCGTCCAGGGCGACCCGGACCGCGTCGCCGGTGCCGCGCTGTTCGGGTTGGGTCACGAAGTCGATCGGCACGTCCGCCTCGTCGGTGTGCAGCACCTGGACCAGTTCGTCGGCGCCATGGCCCACGACCACGGTCGCCCGGTCGGGTCGTACCCCGGACAGCGCGTCGAGCACGTGACCGACCATCGCCCTCCCGCCCAGGGGATGCAGGGGTTTGGGCAGGCGCGAGCGCATTCTCGTGCCCTGCCCGGCGGCCAGGACCACCGCCGACACCGTCCGCTCCGAGGAACTCACGGAGGTAGTTCTACAGGCTGGGTGACCGCGCGGTCCCTTCCGGCGACGACCACTACCCTTCCCCTCCGTGGCGGCCGCCCCGGCAACTGGACAGCTCGGCGGATCGATCCCGACCCCGGGGTCCGCTCCGCCCGCGACCGAGGCCGCCGGCACCTCCGGGCGCCGGGCGCCGGCGGATCCGGGGGCGCCGGGGGGCGGTCCCGACTGGCCCCGCTGGTTCCTGATCGTGGGCACGATCATCGGTTTGATCTACGTGGCGACCATGCCGGTGTCCCGCCCGCTGGACGAACCCCACCACATCCGCCGGACCGCGACGCTGGTGCGCGGCGTGGTCGTGCCGCCGTCCTTCGGTGCCACCGACGCCGACTACCGGGTCGACGGCTGCGTGGAGGCGCTCGTCGTGCAGGCCGGAAGGGACTTCCGGTCGACCTCCCGCGACGACGCCCAGACCCTGAGCCGCTCGGACCGTTGGCGCAACCAGATCACCAACCCGCCCTGTGGCGAGGACCGGCAACTGGTCGGCGGTGGGTCGATCTCCGGCGCCGAGGTCAACAGCCCGGTCCCCTACCTACCCGCCATGGTCGGCTACGCGGCGGGGCGTCCCATCGGCGGCGCGCTGGGCGCGGTCTACGGCGCCCGCCTGGTGCAGCTCGCCGTGTACCTGGGGGTGTGCTGGTGGGCGTTGCGGCGTCTGCCCTGGGGGCGTCCCTTCGCGGCCGCGGTCGCTCTGGTGCCCACCTCGCTGGCGGGTGCCGCCGGGGTGAGCGCCGACCCGGTCACGTTCGCGCTGGCCCTGGCGGTGATCGCTGCGGTGCTCGACCTGGTGGCGAAGGCCGAGACGCGCCCCCCAAGGGTCGCCGGGACCCGCCACCTGGTGCTGGTCGCGGCCGGGTTCGTGCTGTTGAGCCTGTGCAAGCCCGCGGTGGCTCCCCTGGTGCTCCTGGTCGTCGTCGTGCCCACCGCGGCCTTCGGCACGCTGCGACGACGGGTGGGCTGGATCGTCGCGACCATCGCCACGGTGGCGGTCTCCGGTGGCGCGTGGGCCCTGGGGGTCGCCTCGAAGGTCCACGTCACCACCACCCCGGGCGTGGACAGCAGCGAGACCGCCGCGTGGCTGAACGCCCACCTGTGGACCCTGCCCGGGACGCTGTGGCGGACGCTGTCGATCCCGGATGCATCCCGGTATCTGCTGGGCGGCACGGTCATGCCCCTGGGCCTCGACGTGCTCGAGGTGCCCGTGATCGTGACCCTCGCCGGGATCGGGGTGCTCGTGGCCGCCCGTCTGGTCGACCCGCTCCCGGCGCGGTTCGCCCGTGGCGGTGCCCGAACCGGGCGGGCCCGTCCACGCTCGGCGGTCCGCCAGCTCACCCTGGAACGGGTCACCGCGGTGGTGATCGTCCTGGCCGGTACCGCCGCGGTGACCTACGGCATCTACGTGGCGGCCAACCCGCCGGACTCGTCGGTGATCTCCGGCATCCAGGGGCGCTACTTCCTGCCCTATGTGTTGCTGCTGCTGGTGGGCACCCGTCCGGGCCGGCGCCGCCGTGCCCGTCGGGGCCTGCACGTGGCGGTGCTCGCGGGGCTGGTGGGGTTGCACGCCTGGTGGCTGGTCACGCTGTACCGCTGGTGGGGGCTGGTCTAGGGCCCCACCGGGCATGGCCACCGTGGCGCGGTCGGCTCGGGGGGGAGGGCTCGAACCTCCATTGGCGGATCCAAAGTCCGCTGTCCTGCCAGTTGAACGACCCCCGATCGGGACCAGCCAGGGTACCGGCTCTATCCGGCGGTCGGCGAACGCCTCGCCCGGCGAGGTGCCCGGACGGCGCCCGGTCAGGCCTCACGGGGCGACCGGGTCCGGTGGCGGGACGGGCGCAGCCGATTTGGTCGGCCTCCGGAACGCTTTGGTACCGTCGTCGGTCTCATGGGTTCACTGGTCAAGAAGCGCCGCAAGCGCATGCGGAAGAAGAAGCACAAGAAGATGCTCAAGCGCACGCGCTTCCAGCGCCGGGCTGCGGGCAAGTAGCTCCCCCACCGGCGAGCCGCTCCTTCTCTTCGATCCGGTCCACCGCGGCGGCCCGACGCGCCCGGCCGGCCGGTCGGTGCGGAGCACCGCTCAGGGCAGGTGCGCGGGGACCGTGTGGACCACGATGCGGCCCGGACCCGGGTGGGCGCCGGTGACAAACCACGTGCTGCCGCTGCCCGCGAGCATCGGCTGGGCGCCGGTCGCCTCGCCGAGCCGGTCGCGCCATTCCGCCAGACGGGGCTCGACGCGCAGCGCCGCGGGTTCCAGATCGTTGGGTCCCGCCGCGGTCGGCCCGCCCAGGTCGTCCCAGGCGGCGTACACCTGCGGGGTGGCGCATCCGAAGGGCGGGATGCTCAGCGTGTAGGTCTCGGCCACGTCGTCGAGGGGGGTGAGCTCCTCGCCGATGCCGGTGACCCGGGCCCGACCGCCGCGCACGCAGAAGGGCACGTCGGCGCCCAGGCGGACCGCCACCTCCGGGTCGGTGACCCCGGCCCAGCGCAGGATCGCCGCGGCGTCCGAGGAGCCGCCGCCCAAACCGGCACCGGCCGGGATGCGCTTGACCAACCGCACCCGGGCCCGGCGACCCACCAGGGCCAGCGCGCGGGCGACGCTGTTGTCGGCCCCCGTGGTGACCTCCAGTCCGGTGTGGGCACCGACGACCTCGACCCCGTCGCCGTCAGGGTGGAGGACCAGGTCGTCGGCGAGGGACACCGCAACCATCTCGGCGTCGATCAGGTGGTAGCCGTCGGCGCGGACCCCGGTGATGCGCAGCGACCGGGTGAGTTTGGCCGGCGCCTGCAGGCGCACCCCGTCAAGAGAGGGGTTCACATCTGGGCGCGCAGTGCCGCGCAGGCTCCGGCGAAGGCCTCGGCCTCGGCGGCGTCCAGGACACCGAACACGGGCGCGAAGGCCGCGTTGGTGGCCTGGTGCGCGGCGGCGAGCAGCGGTCGACGGGACTCGTCGACCTCGAAGTCGTCGTGGTAGCCGTGGATCGGGGCCATCGTCGGGTGGTCCATGGCGATCGCCTCCCGCGGGGTCAACCCGGCGGAGAGGACCGAGCCGCCGTGCAGGGCGCCGCGCAGCTCCCGGAGCGCGTTCAGGTGGTGCAACGCGGCGGCCGGCGCGTCGGTGGGCACCTCCAGGGTCCGCCACCCCGCGAACAGGGGCGCGCCGGCGACCGGAGCGGCGGCCACGACCTTGGCGGCCAGCTCGGCGACGGTGGCGGCCGCGTCGCCCGAGAGCCGTTCCCGGGCCCAGCGGTGGCCGCAGGCGGCGAAGTCCCGGGCCGCCTCGGCCCGCGGTTGCACCGCGCCGCTGCGCGCGTAGGCCGCCTCGACGGCGTCGACGGCGAAGAACACCATCGTCGCCGCGGCCACCGTGCTCGACACCTCACCCAGCACCGCGGTGCGCCCGATGAAGTAGAAGTCCGCGGCGGCGTAGCCCGCGTCGGCGGCGTCGCGGTAGGTCGCCGGGTCGAGCATGAACGCTCCGGGCAGGTCGTGGATCGCCGGTTCGGTCGCTTCGGCCAGGTGGATCGGGTCCATGGGGCGCTCCGGGGTCGCGGGTGGGTTCGGGTCCGCCGTGGCGGGCACGTCGCCTGCAAGGTAGTTCAGGTGCGCCAGGCCCTCACCAGCGCCACCCAGGCCTCCAGGTCGAGGGTTTCCGGGCGTGCCTCGGGGTCCACCCCGGCGGCTGCGAAGACCGCCGGGCCCACCAGGTCGGCCAGGGAACGGCGCAGCATCTGGCGGCGACGGCCGAACGCGGTGGTGACGAGGGTGAACAGGTCGCCGGGGTCGACGTCGGGGGCCGCGGCCCCCCGGGGGTGTCGGGTGATCTCGACCACCGCGGAGTCGACCCGGGGTCGGGGAAGGAACACGTCGGGACCCACGTCGGCGACGATGCGCGCCGTGGCCCAGAACGCCACCTTGACCGACGGGATGCCGTAGGTGCGCGACCCCGCCGGTGCCGCCAGTCGATCGGCCACCTCGCGCTGGACCATGACCAGCATCCGGGTGATCGCCGGCACCTCTGCCAGCAGGTCGCACACCAGTGGCGTGGCGATGTTGTAGGGAAGGTTGGCGACCAGGGTCCATGCGGGCGCGGCGGCCAGCAGCGCAGCCCAGTCCAGGGTGCGGGCGTCCCCGGCGACGAGGTCGACGTCGGTGTCGGCGAGGGTCTCGGCCAGCACCTCGAGCAGTCCCCGGTCCAGCTCGACGGCGGCGACCGCCGCGCCGGTCTCGGCCAGTGCAAGGGTGAGCGAGCCCACGCCCGCGCCGATCTCGACCACGTGGTCACCCGGGCCCACTCGGGCGAGCCGGGCGATCCGACGCACGGTGTTGGGGTCCACCACGAAGTTCTGACCCAGTGCCCGGCTCGGGGCCAGGTCATGGGCGCGCAGCAGGTCGGCAACCCGGCGCCGGGACAGGGTCACCGTGCCGTCCCGGAGGGGACTACCAGGTGGCGGTCACCTGGACCAGCCCGGTGTGAAGCGGGGCGAGCTGGGCGAAGGTCGCGGTGTCCAGGTCGAGGATCCGTCCCGCTCCGAACGGGCCACGGTCGTCGACCACACAGGTGGCGGTCCGGCCATCGACGGTGGTGATGTGCACCACCGTTCCGAAGGGCAGCGTCTTGTGCGCGCACCCGCCGGTGGGCGAGTCGTAGTAGCTGGCGATGCCCGATTCGGACCTCGCCGGGGAGGACGCGGCCATGGGTGCCTGGGTGGGTGCCGGGGTGGGAGGCGGCGTCGTGGTCGGTGCCTCGGTGCTGGGAGGCGGCGTCCAGGCCTCGGTGGTCGGTGGTGCGGTGGGCGCGGCGGTGGTGGGTGCCGCGGTGACCGGGGCGGCCGTCGCGGGCGCGATCGTCGTCGAGGGCGGTGCCTCGGTGGTGCTCGTGGTCGCAGCCCGGGTGGTGGCCGGGGCCAGCTCGGCGCGAGCGGCGGCCACGGTGTGGCGGTCGGGTCCGCCGCGGTCGTCGCCACCCGAGGTGCCCATCGCCAGCGCCGGCACCGCCACGGCAAGCGCGGCGAGGCACACGGTGAGCTGGGCGGCGCGGCGCTGTCGGATCCGGCGTCGGATCAGGCGACCTCGGGACGCCGGGGTGGAGCTCGGAGTCGAGGGTTCCATGACGGCGTTCCACGCTAGAACCGTCGTAACAGGATCGCAAAGTTCGGAACGTGTCCGTCATGGCTGTCGTCGTTCGGACATGAACCATGGAGGGCTCGAAGTGCCCCGAGCTGTTCGAGGTCAGGGCCGGCCGTTCATGCCAGGCCGAACACGGTCTCGGCGTTCGCCCACACCGCGGCGGCCACCGTGGCCGGGTCGGTGCCGCGCACCTCGGCCACCGCGGCGCCCACCAGCGGCACCCACGCGGGCTGGTTGGTCGTTCCCCGGTAGGGCACCGGCGCCAGGAAGGGACTGTCGGTCTCGACCAGCAACCGGTCCTCGGGACACAGCGCGGCGGCGGCACGCACCTCCGCGGCGTTGCGGAACGACACGATCCCACTGAACGACAGGTAGGCGCCCCGGTCCAGACAGCCCCGGGCCTCGTCGGGCCCGCCGGTGAAGCAGTGGATGATGGTCCGCTCGGGGATGCCTTCGGCGTCGAGCACCTCGAAGGTGTCGTCCCAGGCTTCCCGGGTGTGCACCACCAGGGCCTTGTCGTGGTGTTTGGCCAGGTCGATCTGGGCGGCGAAGGCTTCGCGCTGGACCGCGCGCGGCGAGTGTTCGTAGTGGTAGTCCAGTCCGCACTCGCCCACGGCCACGACCTCGGGGGCGCCGATGAGGCCCTCGAGCCCGTCGGTGCCCTGGACCGCATCGTGGGGGTGCAGCCCCACGGTGGCGTACACGTCCTCGAAGGCCGCTGCGATGGCCGTGCCCCGCTTCGACGAGCCCACGTCGGTGCCGATCGTGACCAGCCGGCGCACCCCGGCCTGCCTGGCGGCGTCGACGATCCCTTCGGCCGCCGCCACATCGCCGGCACCCTCGGCCGGGGGGCGTCCCGGTGTGGCCGGGTCGGCCGGGTGGTGCTCGTCGAGGCTCAGGTGACAGTGGGTGTCGATCCAGGGCCCCGCCGCGGCGAGCGCGGCGTGGTCCACCTCGGCGGCCATCAGGTGGCCGCCTTGATCCGGGGAAACAGCGGTGCCCCCTTCTCCACGGGCCGACCGGGCACGTACCCGCCCCAGGCGGTGTCGGCGGGCACGCGCTGGTCGGACACCGCACCGGAACACCCGATCCGCCGCCAGATCTCCGCCGCGGCGCCGGGCACGGCGGGCTGGGCGAGGATCGCCACGATGCGCAGCACCTCGAGCGCGTCGCCGAGCACCGCGTCGACCGCGGGACCGGGGTCGGCCTTCCAGGGTTCGGCGGCCTCCAACAGCGCGTTCGCCTCGTGGATCAGTCGCCAGGTGGCGTCCAGCGCGACCGAAGGAGCGACCGCCGCCCAGGCCTTCGCGGCGTCCTCGACCGCCTGGGCCGCGACCGGCGCCAGGGGGCTGTCGGGACGCGGCGCGGTGCCGATCCCGCCGGACTTTCCCGCCAGCACCGTGGCGACCCGCGACAGCAGATTGCCCAGGTTGTTGGCCAGATCGGCGTTGTAGCGGGCGATGATCGCCTCTTCGCTGAAGTCACCGTCGGGACCGAAGTTCAGGTCGTGCAGCAGGTGGTGACGCACCCCGTCGACCCCGAACTGCTCGACGAGTTCGGCCGGCGAGATCTGGGTGAGTCCGGACTTGGACATCTTCTCGCCGCCCACGAGCAGGAAGCCGTGCACGTCGACGTGCCGGGGCGGTTCGAGACCCGCGGCCAGCAGCATCGCGGGCCAGTACACACAGTGGAACCGCAGGATGTCCTTGCCGATCACGTG
>CAYVAS010000023.1:0-35183 GCA_964449375.1 uncultured Iamiaceae bacterium
CGTCGCGCAGCGCGACCGAGCGGTCGACCCGCTCGACGAACTCGGGGTCGTGGGTGGCCACGATCACTGCGGCGCCGTCGGCGTGCACCTCGTCGAGCACCTCGAGCAGGGTGTTCTTGCCGGGTGCGTCCAGGCCCACGAAGGGTTCGTCGACCAGCAGCACCGAAAAGGGACGGGCGATGCCGAGCAGCAGCGAGGTCTTCTGGCGAAGCCCGCGGCTGAACCGCGCGGGCAGGTCGTCGAGCCGGTCGTCGATCCGGAACCGCTCGGCCAGGTCCTGCGCGTAGCCGTCGTAGCCGTTGCCGCCATGCAGGCGGGACACGTACTCCACGTGCTCGCGCACGCTCAGGTCGTCATAGAGCACCGGGTCGTCGGGCAGAAACGACGTGGTGGCCCGGGCCGGGATCTCCCCGACGGGCCAACCGGCGACGGCCACCTCGCCGTCGGTCGGTTCCAGCAGGCCCGCGACCATCCGCAGAAACGTGGATTTGCCCGACCCGTTGTGGCCGATGAGCGCGACCGACTGGCCGGCGTCGATCGTCAGATCGAGCGGATGCAGTGCGGGAAGTTCGGCGTAGACCTTGGTCAGGCCTGCGGCCTCGACCGCGGGGGCGGCATCAGCGGCGTTCATCGTGACTCCTCATCGTCGGACTCGTCCCAGTCGTCGTCTTCGCCTTCGTCCTCGTCCGCATCGTCTTCGTCTTCCCAGTCGCCGCCCTCGTCGTCATCCCAGTCGTCGTTGTCCCACTCGTCCTCGTCCCCATCCGATTCGTCCCAGTCCTCGTCGTCTTCGTCGGAGTCGTCCCACTCATCGTCATCCCCGACGTCGTCATCCCAGTCCTCGTCGTCATCTGCGTCATCGGCGTCGTCGTCATCCCAGTCCTCATCCTCCTCCCACTCCTCGGCGTCGTCGGACTCGTCCCAGTCGTCCTCTTCGTCGTCCGATTCGTCGGCGTCGTCGTCCCATTCGCCCTCGTCATCGTCCTCGTCGTCCCACTCGCCGTCCTCGTCCCACTCGCCGTCGTCCCAGTCCTCGTCGTCGTCCCAGTCGTCCTCGTCGTCCTCGTCGTCCTCGTCGTCCTCGTCACGGTGACGGGCCGGGGCGGGCTTGGGCCTGGTCCGCGACGCCGATGTCCGGGAGCGATCGGCCTTCTCGGCGTCCTTGGCCGACCGTTGCTGCTTGGCCTCCTCCATCGACGCGCGCCACCAGGCGTGGATGTCCTCGCGGAAGCGGACCCACACGCCCACCATCGCGGCCACGATCATCGCCCCGACACCAGCCATGACCTGGGCCGACCAAGGCGACTCACCGGCGTCGGCGGCGGCGAAGGCCGCCAGGAACGGTGCCGCGCCCAGGATCGCGATCAGCGGTGGCCACGCCGCGCGCATCACGTTCTTCATGCCCGCGAACTCCGGCGGGAGCATGGCCGACATCTCGTCGTTCGCCGACGGCGCACCCATCAGCGCGCTCACCACCGCGCCGGCGAGCCCGAGCATCGCCATGGGAAGCCACGCGAAGGCCGCCAGACGCAGCGAGTCGACGCCCGGGTCGGCCAGCACGATGACCACCGCCGCGATGGTCGACACGACCAACATGACCAGCAGCGGCGCCGCCAGATGGCGCACCAGCAGCTCACCCCGCTCGACCGGAAAACCTTCCGAGCGGGTGGGGTGGTCGGTCTCCTGGGCGAGCGGTTCGATCGCGTCCAGCCCCGCGACCCACAACGACAATCCGGCCAGCGCGACCAGGGGCAGAGCGCCGTCCCAGGTACCCCGCGCGGCGAAACCGGCGACCACCGCCAGGATCACCAGCCGCACCAGCCGCGACGCGGGGAACCGCAGCACGCTGCGGACCCCCCTGCTGAACACCAGACGCTTGGGAGGCCGACGGTAGGCGCCGCCGCCGAACCACGGGTCGCGACGAGGGAGTTCCTGGGCGAGCTGGCGCCGCAGCACCAGCACGGTACGCAGGTCCTGCAGGGTCACCGCGAACCGGAGCTGACCCACCAGCTTGGTCCGGCGCTCGGCCAGCTCGATGGACAGCCCCGAGATCCCCACCAGGCCCCAGACGGCGAGCAGCACCCCCACCACGGCGGGCCACAGCGCCAACGGCTCGAACTCAAGCGGCCACAGGGGCATCGCCCCCAGGTGGGTCATGGGCGCGGTGGGCGCCTGGTCGGCCACGTCCGCGATGGACCAGGCCATCACCACCAACCCGACGAGCGTGGCGAACCACCGGGGCAGACGCTGGCCGGCCGCGACCAGAGCCGCGCCCGCGCCCAACAGCACCGACGCCAGGCCGAACGCGGCGCCGCACGCGATCAGCGCGGCGGGGTTGGCGTCCAGGCGGTGGCGTGCGAACAGACCCGCGGCGCCGCCCACGAGCATGCCCAGAAAGATGAACGACTGGAGCTGGCGGATCGCCGGTCCCCGCAGCGCATAGGACCGGGGCACCGCCGACATGAGCACGTGGCGCACGTCGGGTTGTTCCAGGGCCAGGGGCCCGCCCCGGCTGCCCGACCGCAAGCCGGCCATCAGCGCGAACGCGGGCAGCAGACCCAGCACCGCGGGTCCCCGGTCGAGCAGCTCCGCGATGCCCGCGTCGTCCAGCGGGGTTCCGCCGGCTGCCCCCGAGATCAGGACCAGCGCGACGATTCCGAGGATCGCGGTGACGTACACCCGGTACATCGCGTCGACCCAGTGGATGTCCGCGATGCGCTTGCGGCGCCGGATCCGGCGCATCTCGACGAGCGCGTCGATGGTCGGATCGGCCGTGGACACGATTGCCAACGCTACAGGCGCTCAGATGCGCCCGGCGAAGTCCCGGACCTGGTGCCGCTCGCCCCCGGGGCCCTTCGGAGGGCCGGTCACCCGACCCGAATGGTTCCGGTTCGAGCAGGGCGGCAGATGATCTCGCCCAGAGTGGTGGCGAACCAGGCGTCGGGGTGCGCGGCCCACCGTCTCCACCCCTGTGAGATGCGGTGCAGGTCCTCGGTGGTGCCCAGCCCATAGGCGAGGATCTGGTCCGCGATCGCAGAGTGCAGGATCCGCTCGGCCCACATCTCGCCCCAGAAGCGGGCCCGTCCCGGGTTGGCGAAACACCAGGCGGCCGCGGAGGCGGTCACGTCTTCGAAGCCCGCTCGATGGGCCCAGGCAACCAGACGGCGGCCGGCGTCGGGTTCGCCACCGTTCGCCCGGGCGGTCTGCTGGTACAGCGCCATCCATTCGTCGAGCTCGGGGATCTCGGGATACCAGGTGAACGCCGAGTAGTCGCTGTCGCGGGCGGCGACGATCCCGCCGGGACGGCACACCCGTTGCATTTCGCGCAAGGCGGTGACGGGGTCGGCGACGTGCTGGAGCACCTGGTGGGCGTGCACGACATCGAAGGTGTCGTCTGCGAAGTCCAGGGCGTGGACGTCGCCGACCACGACATCGACGTTGGCGACCCAGCGGTCCTCGACGCCCCGGCGGGTGATCTCGGCTGCATCGGTGGTTGCTTCGAGCGCGGTGACCCGTCCCGGTGCGACCCGTTCGGCCAGATCGGCGGTGATCGTGCCCGGACCGGCGCCCACGTCCAGCAACGACTGGCCGCGGTGCAGCAGCGGGAGCAGGTACGCGGCGGAGTTCTGCGCGGTGCGCCACCGGTGCGAGCGCAGCACGGTCTCGGCGTGCCCGTGGGTGTAGCGGGGTGAGGTTGGGGACATGGCAGCGGCTCCCGGGGTTGGGCCCGCCAGCGTAGTGGTATCTCAGATAGTAAGACCAAAATCTCAACAAATGAGACATCCGGGTGGAGGGTCGTCGAAGCCGGGTACCCGGCGCGCCCGGCGCTCACGGCGCGGTCGGTCGCAGCGTCGATCAGTCGGATCGGGCGAATGGCCGGTCGCAGGGACCGCCGATCCGGGCCCAGGCCCGGAACGTGAAACGGTCCACAGGCTGTTCGTGCACCGAACGGTACCGGCCCTCCAGCACCTCGGCGCCGGCAGGCACGTCGTCGAAGGTGAGGATCAGCACCGGGTCGGTGCGGTCCAGTTCGGCCCCCACCGTCGAGGTCGGCTCGTACCACTGCGGGTCGGTGACCCCGACCGGTGAGCGGATGTCGATCGGCGCGGCGTGCGCGATGCGGTCGTTGGTGAGCCCCCGCATGTCGATGATCTCCAGATCCAGACGGCGGTCACCCAACAGGCCGATCTCGGTGGCCGCGACCGTCGCACCCTCGGGTGCACAGGTGGCGAGTCGGGGCTGGGCCGCCCACACCGAGGCGAACGCGCTGCCGCCCTCGGCGATCAGGTGGGAGTTCGAGGTGCCCCCGGTCAGCACCGAAACCGTCCGAAGCGGTCCGGTGAAGGGCAGCGCCGTGACCACCAGGGCGATCGCCACCGCACCGCCGGCCAGGACCGGGGACCACCGGCGGGGCAGCCGGCGGACCACCTCGGTGGCGCCCATCGCCACCAGCAGCGCGGTGGGCACCACCAGCGGCGCCACGAAGCGCGGGCCACCCCCGCTGCCACCTCCCGAGTAGACGACGAACCCGACCGTCGCCACGGCTGCCGCGGCCAGGTAGGCGACCGTGGACCGCCACGCCGCGTCCCGCCGGCCCAGGATCGCCACGAGCACCGCTGCGCCCACCGCGCCCCCCGCGGCGATCACGACCGGAGCATGCCAGGAATCGATGCGGAACTGCCGGGCGAAGGTCTCGGCCAGATGCTGGGCCCCCCGGCGCGCGGCGGGCCCGCGGGCCACGGACTTGGCATAGAAGGTGTTGGGAAACAGCTCGCCGTAGTAGACCAGCCGCGCCCCGGTGAGCACGACCATCGCCACCACCGGCCCGGCCAGCCAACGCACCCGCCGCGACCACTCGGCGCGCCGGTCGACCACGATCGCGACCAGCGCGATCAGTCCCACCCCGAGCAGGTTGTCGGGTCGCACGCTGACCGCCAGGCCCGCCACGACCGCGGTGCGAAGCGGCCGGTCGGCCGCATCGCCGCTCACGGCCAGATCCAACAACCACACCATGAGCCAGATCGACAACGTGGTCTCCAGGGCGTCGCTGGCGGCGATGCCCAGGATCCAGGACCCGCCGATCAGCATGATCGCGGATGCCTCGGCCCACCCCGGCAACCCGATGCGGCGCAACAGCACCACCGCCCGGTAGCCCGCCAGGAACGCGAAGAGCACCGACGCGCCCTTGAGCACGAGCAGATCCGTGCCCCCAGAGACCGCGGTCGCGGGCATCGCCACCACCAGGTGCAGCGGACTGGTGAACCCCTCGACCCGCCATCCCGGAACGAACACCGGGCCGTGCCCGGTGACCACATGGTGCGCATAGCGCAGCGTGATGAGCGGATCGTCGAAGGAGTGACCGAACGACACCAGGGTGGCCGACCCGATCAGCACGAACATCAGCCCGAACGCGACCCGCCGATCCAGGCGCGCCGCGACGAAGCCGCCGTCCGTGTGGTCTGTTGGGTTCGCCGAGGGGGCGGGTCGCATCGGTCGAGACACAGACCCCGTCTCGGACTATTCCTCGACCAGTTCGATCAGGGTGCCGAAGCTGGTCTTGGGGTGCACGAAGGCGACCGTGGTGCCCCGGGAACCGGGACGGGGTTCGTTGTCGATGACCCGGCCACCGGCGTCCTTGACGGCCTGCAGCGCGGCGGCGCAGTCGTCCACGCGGTACCCGATGTGATGCAGCCCTTCGCCCTTCTTCTCCAGATACGACGCCACCGGAGAGTCGTCCCGGGTCGGCGTGAGCAACTGGATGTAGGACTCGGCGACCTTCAACAGGGCCTCTTCGACCCCGTCGGACTCGACCACCTCGCGGTGGTCCACGGTGGCGCCGAAGGTCTCCCGGTAGAAGTCGATTGCGGCGGGCAGATCGCGCACCGCGATCGCGACGTGGTCGATCTCGGTGAGGATCGACTCGTCAGTGGCACCGACCTCGGCGTCGGGCGTCTCGCTCTCGGCTCCGCCGATCTTGTCGTGGCGGTTCGGATTGCTGGCGGCGATCGGACTCATGAGCGGATCCTCCTCTTTGGGGTCCGGGCCGTGCCGACCCGGGGTGGGTGGGCGACGTTCAACCCATCGAACGGAACAGCGTGATCTTGTCTTCGCCGACCTGCTCCCGGAAGGCGGGGTCGTCGATGCCGAGGCCCTCCTGGTCGGCCAGGCACAGGATGCCGACCTTGCCTTCGGTCTCGTTGCGGTGCACCGCCAGCGTCGCCTCGCCGACCTGCTCCAGGGGGTAGACCCGGCTCAGCAGCGGCTGGATCTTGCCCTCGGCCAGGAGCTGGTTCGCCGCCCAGGCCTCCCGGTAGTTGGCGAAGTGCGACGACACGATCCGCTTGAGCTTCATCCACAGGTGGCGGTTGTCGTACTCGATCATGTAGCCGCTGGTCGCCGCACAGGTCAGGATCGTCCCGCCCCGGGCGGCCACGAACACCGACGCGCCGAAGGTGGAGCGCCCCGGGTGCTCGAAGACCAGGTCCACGTCGCGGCCGATGAGGCCACGGATGTCCTTGCCCAGGCGACGCCACTCGGACTCGTCCTGGGTGTGTTCGTCGGACCAGAACTGGTAACCGGCGGCCTTGCGGTCGATGACGTGCTCGCACCCCATCTTGTGCAGCAGCTCGGCGCGTTCCGGAGACGACACGACGCCCACGGGGATCCCGCCGCCGTTGAGCACGTACTGCACGGCGTAGCCGCCGATGCCGCCGGTGGCGCCCCAGATCAGCACCGCCTGGCCCTGTTTGAGGTCACCGGCGTGCTTGGACACGATCATCCGGTAGCTGGTCGAGTTGCACAGCGCGTTGCACGCGGCCTCTTCCCAGGTCAGGTGCTTGGGCTTGGGCATGAGTTGGTTGGCCTTGACCAGGGCGAGGTCGGCCAGGCCGCCGTAGTTGGTCTCGAACCCCCAGATGCGCTGGTTGTCGCCCAGCATCGAGTCGTCATGGGAGCTGGGGGACTGGTCGTCCACGCTGTTGCAGTGGATGGTGACCTTGTCGCCGGGTTTCCAGTTGCGCACCGCGGAGCCGACCCGGACGACCACTCCGGAGGCGTCCGAGCCCACCACGTGGAAGGGTTGGGCGTGCCGTTCGGCCCAGGTCGATTCGCGGGCCATGCGGTCGTGGAACCCGAAGGTGGGAAGCGGCTCGAAGATCGAGGTCCACACCGTGTTGAAGTTGATGGCCGAGGCCATCACCGCCACGTAGGCTTCGTCGGGGGCGAGCTCGGGGGTGGGGATCTGGTCGACGTGTAACGACTTGCGCGGGTCCTTGTCGGCGGAGGCGACCCCGTCGAAGATCTCGGTCTCGCTGCGCAGCACGTGGGCGGCGCGGTAGGACTCGGGGATCTCGAGGTTGGCGAGTTCCTCGCCGGTTGCACCGGCGGCGATGGCGTCAGCGAAGGCTTGCATGGGTCGCAACCTTACCGGCCGCTCGGTTTCAGGTCGTCCTCGGCCGGTGATCTTCAGCAGTCGGCCATGGCCTCGAGCGCCGCAGGGGATCCGATCGCGCCGGCCGGGCCGAGGCATCGGTCCGCCGCTCCAGTGGCCGGTTCTGCGGCGGGGTCACTACGATGGAACTCCACTTCATCGACTCACCAGGGGACCCATCGACCATGGCCGGATCAGTCATCATCGCCGGAGCCCGGACTCCGATCGGCAAGCTCTCCGGAGCGGTTGCCTCGCTCAGTGCCGCCGACCTCGGCGGTGTCGCCATCGCCGCCGCGCTCGAGCGGGCCGGCATCGACGGCGAACAGGTCGAGTACGTGTTCATGGGCCACGTGCTCCAGGCCGGCGCCGGTCAGATCACCGCCCGCCAGGCCGCCGTCAACGGGGGCATCCCCATGAACGTGCCCGCCAACACCATCAACAAGGTGTGCCTGTCGGGCATGAACGCCATCCACCTGGCCGACGCGATGATCCAGTCCGGTGAGGCCGACATCGTGGTCGCGGGTGGCATGGAGTCGATGACCAACGCTCCCTACCTGCTGCCCGGCGCCCGCGCGGGCTACCGCATGGGCGACAAGTCCGTCGTCGACTCGATGATGTACGACGGGCTGTTCTGCGCCTTCGACCAGTGCGCGATGGGGCTGGGCACCGAGAAGTACGCCTCGAGCGAGTCGCTCGACCGCGAGCCCCAGGACGACATGGCCGCCAAGTCGCACCAGCGCGCGGCGGCGGCGATCGAATCGGGCAAGTTCGCCGACGAGATCGCACCGGTCACGATCCCTCAGCGCAAGGGCGACCCGGTCGTCTTCGACACCGACGAGGGTGTGCGTGGCGACACCTCGGCGGAGTCGCTCGCCAAGCTGCGCCCGGCCTTCGACTCCTCGGGGAACATCACCGCCGGCAACGCCTCGCAGATCTCCGACGGTGCCTCGGCGATGGTGATCATGTCCGCCGAGAAGGCCGCCGAGCTGGGCCTCACCCCGCTGGCCGAGATCCTGGGGTACGGCCAGGTGGCCGGACCGAACTCGGCGTCGCTGCTCTACCAGCCGGCCAACGCGATCCGCGCCGCGCTCAAGAGGGCGGACCTGGACGTGTCGGGTGTGGACCTGTTCGAGATCAACGAGGCCTTCGCCGCGGTGGGCATCGCCTCGATGCGCGAGCTGGGTATCACCGATGAGGTGGTCAACGTCAACGGTGGCGCCATCGCGCTGGGTCACCCCCTGGGCATGTCGGGCAACCGCATCACCCTGACCCTGGCCCACGAGCTGAAGCGCCGCGGTGGCGGTGTGGGCGCCGCCGGGCTGTGCGGCGGCGGTGGCCAGGGCGACGCGATCGTCATTCGCGTCTGAACCGGCCCTGGGGTGACTTCGCAGCGAAGTCGCCGCCTCACGATGCGTATCGAAAAACTGTCCAAAGTCGTTTGTCAATGGGCCAGAAGGCCACTACGATGAACGCCAGGTCCGGCTGAGTCTCCCTCCCCCCTCCACTCAGTCGGACACCGAGGGGCTGCTTCCCATCAACCGTTCGACCCGGTGTCCGCCCGCACCGCTCGAGCCGGGAAGCGGTCCCTCGGACTTTTTCCGTAAGGGCGCGAGGCGGCTAACTCGCCGGGGTCTCCAGCCGACGGCGCTCCTCGAGGGCCCGGCCCAGGGTCAGCTCGTCCGCGTACTCCAGGTCGCCGCCCACGGGCAGGCCGCTGGCCAGCCGTGAGATGCGGATCCCGGTGTCGGCCAGCAACCGTGCCAGATACAGCGCGGTCGCCTCGCCCTCGATGTTGGGGTTGGTACACACGATCAGCTCGGTCACCTGGTCGTCGGAGAGCCGCACCACCAGGTCGCGTACCCGCAGCTGGTCCGGGCCGATGCCCTCGATGGGGCTGATCGCCCCGCCCAGCACGTGGTAGAGCCCCTGGAACTGGCCGGTCCGCTCGACCGCGATCAGATCCCGGGCTTCCTCGACGACGCAGATGATCGACGGGTCGCGGCGCGGATCGCTGCAGATCGAGCACAGCTCGCCCTCGGCCATGTTGTGGCAGCGCTGGCAGAACGACACCGCCGACTTGGCGTTGTCGATCGACCGGGCCAGGCGCGAGGCGTCCTGGGCGGGCGCGTTCACCAGGAACAGCGCGATGCGCTGGGCCGACTTGGGTCCGATGCCGGGAAGGCGGCCGAACTCGTCGATCAACTCCTGCACCGCCGGTGGATAGGCGCTCACCGGCGCAGCCCCCGATCACTCACCGAGCAGTCCACCGAGCTGGTCGCCCAAGCCACCGAGGGGGTCGGCACCGGCGACCTCTCGGGCCCGGGCCAACGCGTCGCGCAGCGCGGACAGCACCAGGTCCTGGAGCATGTCCACGTCGCCGGCGGCGTCGGCGCTGATGTGCACACCGGTGCATTCCATCGCGCCGGTCAGGGTGATCTTCACCGCGCCGCCCCCGGCACTGCCCTCCACCTCGGTGGCGGCCGCCTGCTGTTGGGCCTGGGCCATCTGCTGTTGCATCTCGCCGGCCATCGACAGCAACGACCCCATGTCGAGCCCTCCCAGCAGCCCCGCGAGCGGGTCGGCGTCGGCAGCCTCGCCGGTCGCCTCGTCGGGATCAGGGGAATGCTCGTCGGCCATGGGGATCACCTCTTCCTGGAGAATCTACCGAAGCCACCGCGGAGCCGGTCACCCGGTGGTCGCGGGGTCGAGGCGCCCGGCCCCCGCCGGGCGGCGGATCACTGGTCCACGATCTCGGCGCCGGGAAACGCGTCGATGACCCGTTGGGTGGCGCTGCGGTCGTCGGGCGGCGCGTCGTCGAGCTGATCGACCGGCCCGATGTCGTCGGCCTCGTGCCGGGTCGGCTCATCGGCCTCCGGTGACGCGGCACCCGCGGGAGTCGCGGCGCGTGACCGTCTGGCGTCGGCGGCGCCTTCGACGACGAGCTCGAGCCGCACGGGCCGACCCAGCGCGGCCTGCAGCGCGGCTTCGACCTCGGGAAGCTTCTGCAGCGACTTCTCCCGATGGACCTCGTTGGGCACCGCGAAGCGCAGCGGCCCCGATTCCATTGATCCGGCGTCCACGAAGTGCCCGACGTTGAACATGGCCTTGGTGAGCCCCGACAGCCGGGGCAGCACCTCGGCGGACCACACGGCCGCCACGTCGCGTCCCGCGCCCGGTGCCGGGTCGTCCGCGGGCGCGGTCGCCGACCGGGCCGTCGGCCGGGACGGTTCCGGAGCGGTCGGCGGAGTCGAAGCCGGGGGCTCGGCATCGGCCGTCGGATCCGACGCCCCAGCGGTCGATGGCGGCGACGGCGGTGGCGGTGCCTGGGGAGCGGGCTCGGGCGTCGTCGGAGCGCCGCTCGGCTCCGGTCGGGTCGAGCCGTCTCCCGAGCGCGCGGCAAGCGCGGCGCGGGCCGCCGCGGGACCCGATGAGGCCCCCCGGGGCGACGTCGCAGAAGCGGACCCGTCCGGTGCCGGAGCCGTGGCGGCGGGGGCCGCACCGGACGCTGCGGCGGGCAGATCCCGCTCCAGACGCTCCAGGCGAGCTGCCAGGGCCTCGACGGAGACGTCGGCGTCGGCGCGGGTCAGCCGCACCAGGGCGACCTCGAGAGGGATGCGGGCGTCCGGCGCGGTCCGCATCTCGCGGAGCGCGTCGCCGATCTCCTCGAGCGCCCGGGTGCAGGAGCGGTCGGTGAAGTGCTCGGCCCAACCCGCGACCCGGGCCCGTTCGGCCTCGGTCGCCTGGGTCAGCGGGTCACCCATCCGGTGAAGGAACACGTCGCGCACCCGGGCCAGCAGCGCCTCACCCACCACCCGGGGATCATGACCACGGCGCACCGCGTCGGCCACCGACCCCAACGCCGCGCCGGTGTCGCCCGCGGCCAGCGCGTCGACCAGATCGTCCACCTGGTCGCCCTGGTCGAGCACCCCGCCGGCGGCCACCACCTGGTCCAGCGCCGACAGCGTGTCCCGGGCCGACCCGGCGCCGGCGCGCAGCGCGTACGCGATCGCCTCGTCGTCCAGTTCCAGTCCCGCCTCGACCACCACGTCGTCGACGAGCGACCCCAACGCTTCGGCGGGCAGCAGGTGCAGCTCGAAGTGCTGGGTGCGGCTGCGGATCGTCGGCAGCACCTTGTGGGGGTCGGTGGTGGCCAGCACGAACACCACGTGCCCGGGCGGCTCCTCCAGGGTCTTCAACAACGCGTTCGACGCGCCGGTGGAGAGCATGTGGACCTCGTCGAGCAGGTACACCTTGGTGCGCCCCGGCGACCCGAGCGCGGCCTTGGCGATCAGGTCACGCATGGCTTCCACACCGTTGTTCGACGCGGCGTCCAACTCGAGCAGGTCATAGGAGGTGCCCGCCTCGATCGCGACGCACGACTCGCATTCGCCGCACGGTTCGCCGTCGTCGAGCGCGGTGCAGTTGAGCGCCTTGGCCAGGATCCGTGCCGTGGAGGTCTTGCCCGTCCCCCGGGGTCCACTCAGCAGGTACGCGTGGCCGACCCGGTTCTCGCGCACCGCGTTGTGCAACGCGGTGACCACGTGGTCCTGGCCGCGAACCTCGGAGAATCGCTGGGGCCGGAAGCGTCGGTAGAGCGACTCATAGGCCATGGTGGCCGATCCTACCGACCGACGGCGACGGCGGTTCCGGCGGTGGGCTCAGGCGTCGGATTCGGTCTCCGAGGCCGCCTGTGCCTCGGCGTTCCGCTTGGCCACATGGGCCGGTTCGATGCCCCGGGCGCGGTCGGCGGCATCCGCGCGCAGCGACGCGACGACCGACACGGCCAGGGTGATCACGATGATTCCCAGCGACATCCACACCGGCGGGTGCAGGTCGGCCGCGGGGAACGAGAACGTGTCGGAGGTGTAGCCCACCACCAGTTTGATCCCCACGAAGGTCAGGATCACCGCCAGGCCGTAGTTGAGGTAGCGGAACCGGTCCTGCATGCCCCCCACCAGGAAGTACAGCGCCCGCAGACCGAGCATCGCGAAGGTCACCGCGCTGAACACGATGAACACGTCCTGGGTGATCCCGAAGATCGCCGGGATCGAGTCGAAGGCGAACACCAGGTCGGTGCCCTCCACCAGCACCAGCACCGCGAACAGCGGCGTCGCGAGCAGCTTGCCCTTTTCGCGGACGAACAGTTGCTGGCCGTGCAGCTCGGGGGTGGAGGGGATGATCCGCCGCAGGATCCGCAACGACAGCGAGGTGTCCGGGTCGATCTGGTGCTCGGACTGGAAGGCCATCTTGAACGCCGTGTAGAGCAGCACCACACCGAAGATCGCGAGGGTGACCGCGAAGGTCCTGATCAGCGCGATGCCCGCGAAGATGAACGTGCCACGCAGCGCGATCGCGCCGAACACGCCCCAGAACAGCACCCGGAACTGGTACTGGGCGGGCACCGCGAAATAAGTCAGGATCACCGCCCACACGAAGACGTTGTCGATCGACAGGCTCTGTTCGATCAGGAACGCCGCCAGGTACTCCCCGACCGCGGCGCCCTTGTCGCCGGGATCGGCGAGCAGATAGATGACACCGGTGAACGCCAGTCCGATGCTGATCCACACCGACGACTCGATCGCGGCCTCACGCACGGTGATCTTGTGGGCGCGGCGGTGGAACACCAACAGGTCGACGAGCAGCAGCGTGACGACGAAGGCGATCAGCGCGATCCAGTGCCACGGTTCGACCGTCAGCTCGACGTACTTCGACGAGGTCTCGGCGGCGTTGAGGCCAATCCAGGCGGTCGGCATGATGTCTGCGAGGTACTCCTGGATCGGACGGAAGGACAGGGCCGGTGCGGGTCGCACGCCGACACACCCGGGACGATGAGAAGGCTACCGAGGTGCACCGGCGGGGCGACCACCGGGCCCGCCGGTGCCGCCGTCCCCGACGGGCACTCCCTCAGGGCGACGGTCCGAAAAGGCCGGGACCCGTCCTCCGAAGTGGCGACCAGGTGATCTGCGGCACACCGCAGGCTCCGCTGAGAGCTGCTGCCTCCCGGCCCTGACTCGGTTCACGGGCTGCAGTTGCACAGGACCCGGCCGCCACATCGTAGGACGGGTCGCTTCCACGATAGCCTCATCGGACCGGTCCTGCATCTGCCAGGTACCGGATCAGGCCCGCCCCGGTGGGCGACCCCTGGAGGGGTGCGAGAGCGGCCGAATCGGCACGCCTGGAAAGCGTGTGTGGGTCCTGCCCACCGAGGGTTCGAATCCCTCCCCCTCCGCTCCACGGATTCCCGGCTCCTCCCGAACCTTCAGGAGGGGCCGAGAATCCGACCGCGTGCACGGGTGCCACCCCCCGAGTCGCCGAGTCCCCGAGCCCTCGGGTCCCCGAGCGAAATTCGGAGCGAAAAGGCTGCATGTCAGCCTTTTCGCTCCGAATTTCAGGAACGGTGCGCGGACCGAGCACGTGACCTCAGCGACCGCCATCTCACCGCCAGCCGCCTAACGTCGGCCCGAACGCGACGAGCCACTGGAGGGCCGTTGTGCCCCGTACACCACGATCCACGGTGACGCGCCTCAGGGCGTGGGTGACCGACCACTTCGTCGGCGCCCTGGTCGCGGTCGCGTTGGGCGGCTTCGTCCTGCGTGTCCTCTACCTCCTGGTCGTCGGTCCGCGCATCGACCTGGGACTGGATGCCACCTGGTATCACGTGGAAGGTCGGATCCTCGCCGAGGGGCTCGGCTACTCCGACCCGAGGTGGTGGCTGCTCACCGGTGGCGCCAAACCCACGGCCAACTTCCCGCCGCTGTGGCCGGTCGTGCTGGCGGGTGCGAACCTGGTGGGGTTGCGCAGCGTTCAGGCCAATCAGTACGTGGGGGCGCTGCTGGGTTCGGTCACCGTGGTGGTGACCGGGTTGATCGCCCGTCGCGTCGCCGGGCCCCTCACCGCGGTGGTGGCGGCGGCACTGGTCGGGGTGTCGCCCATGCTCATCGCGGCGGACGGCTCGCTCATGGCCGAATCGCTCTACGTGCTGGTGATCACGGTTGCCGTGTTGCTGGCCCACCGGGCGCTGGAACGGCCCACCGTGTGGCGGTTCGCCGCGGTGGGCGCAGTGGTCGGGCTGGCGGTCACCACCCGGTCCGACGCGCTGTTCCTGGCGCCGATCATGCTGGTCGCGCTCATCTGGACCGTCCCGGGCCAGGGCGCCTGGCGCCGGATGGGGCTGGCCGCGGCCCTGGTGGCGGCGCTGGCCGTGCCGGTGGGTACCTGGACGATCTATGCCAGTGCCCGCATGGATGGGCTGGTGCTGGCCACCAGCAACTCGGGCAACATGATCTCCGGAGCGAACTGCCCCTCCACCTACCAGGGTCGGCTGCTCGGCGCGTGGGACCAGTCCTGTGCCGACGACCTGGCCCCCGACGCCGACGAGCTGGCCTTCGCCGCCCAGGGACGCCAGAAGGGCATCGACCATGCCCTGGCCAACCCGGAGCGACTGCCGCTGGTGGCCGCCGCTCGGGTGTTGCGGATGGCCGGGCTGTGGGATCCGGTGCAGACGGCCCGCCTCGAGGCCGTCGAGACCCGCCATCCCGACTGGCAGCTCCTCGCCTGGGGCTGGGATCTGGTGCTGCTGGGGGGCGCGACGGTCGGAGCGGTGATCCTGTTCCGACGTCGGGTGCGACTGGCGCCGATGGTCGCGGTGGTCCTCGGCGTGGCCTTCACCGCGGCGGTGTCCAACGGGAACCAGCGGTTCCGGCTGGCAGCGGATCCGATCCTGGCGATCGCCGCCGCGGTGGCGCTCGCCGCGGCGGTGGTGTCCCTGCGGCGACGGCGTGACCGCAGCGACGATGCCGTGACCTCCGACCGGCCACGGCACGCCCATTGCGCCCGTCCGGCGGACGGGAACGTCCGGTAACCTCTCACGAGGCATCCGGCCCTCCAGGAGGCACCCGTTTTTCATGTGCGGCATCATCGCGATCGTCCGACAGCGGTCGGACCGGGCGGTTCCCCAGGCGGCGTCGCTCGTCGCGGACCTCGACGCGGCCGACGCCGTCATCGCGGACGCCTCCCCCGGTGACCTGGCCCCGGACGCGCTGCTCGGACCCCTGGCCACCGTGGCCGAGGCCCTGGAGCGGGTCGACACCGCGCTGCGGGGTGGGCCGGGGGTGCGGGCCCTCCTGACCGACCCGGCCCTGGCCGCGACCATCACCGAGCGCACCGCGGCGGTCCTCGCCTGGGTCGACGCCCTCGACGCGCTGCTGGACGACAGCGAAGGCGGCGCCAACGCGGCGGTCGTCGAACAGGTCAACGCGGCCCTGATCCGGGTCCGGGACGTCCTCTGGGCTGTGCGCAACGACCGGCTCCGCGCCGCCGCCGGGGTCGCCGATCTGGCCGGACCGAACCCCGACCCTGCTGCCGTCGACGGGTTCCTATCGCTGTATCAGGCACTGTCGGGCATCGAACGGCTCGAGGTCCGGGGGCGGGACTCGGCCGGGGTGAGCGTGTTCGTCCGGGACCATCCCCTCGAAGACGACGACGTCGCCGCGCTGATCGCGGGCCGTGACCGCGACCCGCTGTTCGCGGCGCGGGCGGTGCGCCGCAGCGCCGACGGGTCGCTGTGTTTCGTCTACAAGGCGGCCGCCGAGATCGGCGAGCTGGGCGACAACACCGCCGCGATCCGGGCCCAGATCCGCGACGACGAACTGCTCCACGCCGCGTTGCGCGACGACGCCGAGACCGTCGTGCTGGGTCACACCCGGTGGGCCAGCGTCGGGGTCATCTCCGAAGCCAACGCCCACCCGTTGGACTCGGTGGAGCGCGACGACGCCGGTGGGCCTTTCGTGGCCGCCGCGCTCAACGGTGACATCGACAACTTCGCCGACCTGAAGGCCGAACACGACCTGGCGATCGCACCGGAGATCACCACCGATGCCAAGGTCATCCCCACGATGCTGTCCCGCTCGTTGGCGGGTGGCACCGACCGGATCGACGCGTTCCGCTCCACGGTTGCCGCCTTCGACGGGTCCGTGGCCATCGGCGCGGTCACCGGCGAAGCGCCGGACCGGTTGCTGCTCGCGTTGCGGGGCAGCGGCCAGGCGCTGTACGTGGGTCTGGCCCCCGACACCTTCGTGGTGGCCAGCGAGCCCTACGGACTGGTCGAGGAGGCCACCACCTACGTGCGCCTCGACGGTGAGACCCCCGCGGACCCCGACCAACCCACTGCCAGCCGCGGTCAGATCGTGGAGCTCACCGCCGCCGGGGCGGGCAGCCTCGCCGGGGTGGCGCGCTGGTCCTATGACGGCACCATGCTCGATGTCGACGACGGTGAGGTCCGCACCGCCGAGATCACCACCCGGGACATCGACCGGGGCGACGCGCCCCACTATCTGCTCAAGGAGATCACCGAGTCGCCCAGCTCGTTCCGTAAGACGCTGCGGGGCAAGCTCGTCCACACCGACGACACCTGGCAAGTCGCGCTCGGTGACACGACCCTGCCTCCGGAGCTGCGCAAGCGCCTGCGCGACGGGTCGATCCGTCGGGTCGTCGCGATCGGCCAGGGGACCGCCGCGGTTGCCGCGCAGAGTTTCGCCCGCGCCCTCACCGAGGTCCTCGACGGCCTCGAGGTCGACGTCACCGCGACCCTGGCCACCGAGCTGTCCGGGTTCGGGATGCGCCCGGAGATGGACGACACCCTGGTGGTGGCGATCTCCCAGTCGGGAACCACCACCGACACCAACCGCACCGTGGACCTGGTGCGGAGCCGCGGCGCCGCGGTGGTGGCGATCGTCAACCGGCGCGGCTCGGACCTTTGCGACAAGTCCGACGGGGTGCTCTACACCTCCGACGGGCGCGACGTGGAGATGAGCGTCGCCTCCACCAAGGCGTTCTACGCCCAGATCGCCGCGGGGTTCCTGCTCGCCTACGCCCTGGCCGACGAGCTGGCCGAACGCCCCGACGCCGCCGGATCGGCCGTGGCCGAGCCGTCCGGGCGGGCCGAACGCAGCGAGGTGCTCGCCGCGCTTCGTGAACTGCCGGACAAGATGACCGCGGCGATCGCGACCCGTCCGGCCATCGCGTCGGCCGCGCAACGCTTCGCCCCGCCGCGGCGCTACTGGGCGATCGTGGGCTCGGGAGCGGACCGGATCGCGGCGCAGGAGATCCGGGTGAAGCTCTCGGAGCTGTGTTACAAGTCGATCGCCTGTGACTCGATCGAGGACAAGAAGCACATCGACCTGTCCTCGGAGCCGCTCATCCTGGTGTGCGCCACCGGGCTGTTCGGATCCAACGCCGACGACGTGGCCAAGGAGGTCGCGATCTACCGGGCGCACAAGGCGGCTCCGATCGTGGTGGCCTCCGAGGGCGAGGAACGCTTCGCCGCCGCCCTGGAGGTGCTGACCGTTCCGGTCACCCACCCCAAGTTGGCCTTCGTGCTGGGCACCGTGGTCGGGCATCTGTTCGGCTACGAGGCCGCTCTGGCGATCGACGCCCAGGCGACCCCGCTGCGCGAGGCCCGCACCGTGCTCGATGAGCTGATCGGCTCGACCACCGACGGCGACGAGCTGCTGCGCGCGATGGCCGACCGGCTCGAGCCGGTCGCCCGGGCCTGGGGAGACGGGCTGCGCAGCGGTGCCTACGACGGGCACCTGGAGGCCAGTGCCGGATCCCGCATCTCGACCTTGCTGCGCTACGCGAGCGGCGTGTTGCCCCTGGAGGTGTACCAGCTCGACTTCGGCCGGCAGGGCACCCCCGATGTGCTCGTCGAGGCACTGGGTGCTGCGCTGGGTCAGGGCATCGAACAGCTCACCCGGCCGGTGGATGCGATCAAGCACCAGGCCAAGACCGTGACGGTGGGGATCTCCCGCTCCGATGAAGGCGTGCTGGGGGTGCCCCTGGTGGCCGCGGTTCTCGAGGCGGGCGCGCCGCGGGACCGGCTCAGCTACCGGGCGCTGCGCACCCTGGCCGCACTGGATCCTGCGGTTGCCGAGGTCACCGGCTACACCCGGTATGCGATCTCGGGCCGGGTCGAGGCCGGTGACGCCACGATCGTGGTGGTCGACCGGGGCGGGATCTCCCTGGATCTACCGTTGCGGACCGAGGCCGATCCTCGCCTGAAGGGGACCAAGCACCGGGTCGCCTTCGAACGTGAGGTGACCGTGGCGGTGGGTCGTGCCGATGGCCGTTCGGTGATCCTGGTTCCCGAGGTCAAGGGCAACGTGGCCACCGGCATCACGCTGGTGCACGTACGGTTCCACGACCTGTTGCCTGCCGCCACGATGCGGAGTGTGCTCGAGGGCTACCGGCACCGGTACGCGGCTCTGCGGGACGCGGTGTGTGAGACCGAGCCGACCATGCGTGACGACCTGCTGGGTACGATTCCGGTGGTGAGCCTGCTCACCGATCCGGTGCTGGTGATGGCGGCCAGGTGGAAGCCGACCGCCTGAGCCGCACCTCCCGGCACGGGTTGGCCGGGTCGGTGGTTGCCCGGTGACGTCGGGCGCGTGGGAGTTCGACGGGGAACGGCTCGACGGGGTGGTCGGTGTGGGCATCGACCTGGTGGAGGTGACTCGGATCGCCCGCGCGCTGGAGCGCCGGCCGCGTCTGGCCGATCGGTTGTTCACGCCGGTCGAGCGGTCCTATTGCGATGCCGCCCGTTCCGAGGCGGCCAGGATCCGGCGGTACGCGGTGCGTTTCGCGGCGAAAGAGGCGGCGATGAAGGCGTTGGGGGTGGGCCTGGGTGCGGTCCGATGGCACGACCTCGAGGTGACCCGTGGTGACCGCGGCGAGCCGATCCTGAGTGCCCGCGGGCAGGCCGCGGCGCTCGCCGAGGGACGTGGTGGCACCCGTTGGTCGGTGTCGCTCACCCACACCGACTCACTCGCCCAGGCGATCGTCCTCCTCCACACCTGATCACTGCGAAATTCGGAGCGAAAAGGTCGGATGTCCACCTTTTCGCTCCGAATTTGGGGGGTGGAGGAGTACTGTCGTCCAGGTCTCAATCGGTGGAGGTGAACCCGCACACGGTGGGAGGAACCGGGTCGTCGCCACTCGTGCCGTTGTAGGTGTAGCCGCACGCGAACACCGATGCGCCGCGTTCGGCGACGACGAGACCGCTCGGCGGCCGCGAGGGATCGTCCGCGTTCCCCAGATCGAGGCCCAGATCGACGAGTTTGCCCGATTCGGGGTCCAGTCGTTCCAATGAACCCTCCGACGACACGGCGTAGCCGACGCCGGCGTCGGATCTGGTCGCGGGGACGATGGGCGTGGGGTTGGTCGGCTCCGTCCAACCGCCATCGGGCGACCAGTGCGCGGCCAAGGTGAACCCGGTCCACAACATGATGCCGTCGGTGCCACAGCTGACGTCGGGGAGGGCGTCGACGTTCGGAGGGACCGAGTCGGCAAGGGGTTCCCAGGACTCCCCCGACCATTCCAGCAGCGACCGCGGTTTGTAGGAGGAAGCGGCCGGGTCGTCCGGGGACACGTCTCCCTCCCAGTCCAGCGCGTACAGGTCACCCTCGACGACGCACAGGTTCGCCGATTTGGGATGTGGCACCGTCTCGGTCACTTCGCCGGCCGCGTCCAGGGCGTACACGTGGTCGATGCCGCCGATCCACAGCCCGGTGGGATCGGCTTCGAGGAGCACCGGCGGCGTCCCTCCGGCCTGCACCACCTCGTCGTCCCACAAGGTCGTGGTGTGGGTGGGATTGCCGTCATCGTCGAAGTACTCGACCGTCCCGCTGCTGCGGGTGCATTCGTAGGTGCCCGCGTCACACCGCTGGACGAGAACGGCGACCTCGCCGCGGAACGCGACGATCGAGAACACCGGGTCGACGAGCTCCGGACGCGACCCCGGCACGATCAGGCGAGGTTCACCCGATGCCGGGACCCGCCAGATACCGGCATCGTCGCCGCGGGTGAGGACCCACGCGGTCGTCCCCTCGACACTCGCCGCGATGACGGTACTGCGGGCAGGCAGGCCGGACACGACCGTCGGCGTCGCCACCGCGGCTGGGGTCGTCCGTGACGAAGCCGACGCCGAGGTCGACGCGGTTGTCGACGTCGTCGTCGAACCACACGCAGACACCGCTGCGATGCCCAGGCCGATACCCAGGGCTCGGAACACCGCGTTCAGACTTCGTCTCCTCGACCCACGAGGGCGCCCGTTGCCCTCGTGGTGTGGCTCAACTCTGCTCCTCGCGGGCGAGCAGTTCGCGCGCGAACTCGTCAACCGTCATTCCTTCGAGGGGCCGCTGAAAGTCAGGCGCATTCTCGGCCACCTCGATCTGCCCGCCAGAGTCGAGAAGCAACTTCGCTGATGGACCAAGAATCTGCCAATCCGGTCGGGTGTCAGGTACGTCGAACGTGGTCGTCGGACCAGTAAATGAACGGTCGATCGCGCCCTCGGACGACGCATGACCGCTGGCCGCTGCTCGTGCTCTGCGATCGGCATCAATTGTCTGCTTGCTGACGAACGCGGCGACAAAGGTATCGCCGACATCGATCCGAACACTTCCGTCGGGCACGATGGGATGAACCTCGCTTGAATCGCCGGTGCGTGCCCAGCCCTCGTCGACGAACTCGATCGAGGCCGGAACATCCGGACCATTCGTATCCTTCCAGAGCACACGCGTGATGGAAGCTGTGCGAAGTGTGTTCCAATAGTTGTCTTGCGTATCGGGATTCCCCTGGGGCGGAATTTCTGCCTGGCCTGTCACCGTCGCTACGGCGACGAAATCCGGAAGATCGGTCCATTGGCCGAGTGAGGTCACATGCCCTTCGGACAGGATTTGAGACTCGGCCACGATCCCGTTGGAATCATTAAGGGTCGGCGTCGGACGTTCAGGCGCCCCGGCTGTTCCTCGGGTCGACGCGCCGCACCCCGCGAGGACCGAGATCAGAGTGACGATTCCCACCGTGGAAAAAAGCTTCAAAGTCTTGGGCATCGGACGGTCTCCTCGATCAGACGGGAAAAATCGGAAGTATCTGGCGTTCCGCCGCGGGACGATCGATCGCGCGACTAGTACGTCTTATTAATCAGATGGGTCTCCCATGGACCTACGGATACAATTGGACTGCCAGGGTCAAGGGGCTTCCTCATACACATGAGTTCGGCCCTATTCGCAGAAACATTGGGATCGGCGTCGTTACCGTGCGTCAGGCCGATTGCATGTCCTGTTTCGTGGCACGCAAGTGACTTGAAAATCTCTGCATAGTTCGAAAACTGATAAGGGATCGGAGCCAAATCTCCACCATCATAAGTAATATAGCTTGAGTCACATCTGTTTGAGCCTATAGAGTCATCATCACAAATGTACTGCCCAACCGTTGACCCCGATAGAGCGCCGTACCGGTAGATGATATCGGTCTCCCCGGGTCCGGTGGTCTTTGGCGTCGATACATAAACAACGCCGCCTGCATCAGTGGGCTTGTACGAATCTTCAAGCGCGAAAATCGTGGTCCACGCCATATTTGAGCCAAGGTCGCCGACGTAGACTGTGATGTCCCCCCCGTCCGTTCGACACGGTACCGGTGGGCTCTCGTGGCACTGTGGAATATCTTGCGTCGGCATCACATTATTGAAATCTGGCTCGCAGTCCGCTGCGATCAGACCCAAGCAACTAGCAAGGAACAGCGCGCAAGCCAACTTCCGGTGAAGTCGACCCGACGCGGCCCCAGAATATCTCACTCCCATGCTTCCACCCTACCCCCCCCCTCGCGGCGGAGTCAAGGGGAACGTTGCAATGCACCGTCCGGTGGAACTCACACTTCCGTTTCGCTGGTCGCTCGGTCAGATATAGGCCATAGAAGCGAGTGCTGGGGTTTCGGACGGCGCATGCTGCCAACGCGAGACGCTGCTGCACGCCTTTCGGTCCGCCTGCAGCGGAGGTGTGCAGGTTCAGAAGCGGCGGGCGGCGGCCCGACGGGCCCGGCCCTGGTTCCGGCTCCGGGCCAGGGCATCGGCATCGAGCGGGAACACCTCACGGAACAGGCTTCGCGCCTCGGTGTCGCCGATGACGATCAGCGTCGCGTCCGCCGGGATCGCCACGTCGGGTTCCGGGTTCACCGACGTTTCACCGTCGGTGGTGATCCCCACGATGTTGCACCCGGTGCGGCGCCGCACCCCGGCCTCGATCACGTCGCGGCCGACCATGGCGCGTGGAACCGGCGTGGTGAACATCTCCAAGCCTTCGGCCACCACCAGGTTGTCGCTGTCGCCCAACGCGTTCATGATCGCCGTGGCCCCCTCGGACGCGTACGACAGCACCGAGTCGGCCCCGGCCCGGTGCAGGGTGGCGACGTTCCGGTCGTTGTTGGACCGGGCGATGATCTGCAGGTCCGGGGCCAGTCGCCGGTAGTAGATCGTCAGGTAGATGTTGAGATCGTCGTCGTGGGTGGTGATCAGCACCGACGAGGCATCGTCGAACCCCGCAGCGTCCAGCACGTCCCGATCGGCGGCGTCACCGTGGATGTAGAACCCCGGGTCACCGATCCGATCGCCACGCTGCTCGATGATGCGGGTGTCGATCCCCGCCTCGCGCAGCGCGAACGCCGCCGACCGACCCACTCGACCGCCCCCGATCACCAGCACCCGGTTCCGCGCTGGGCGGTCCACACCGAAGGTCTCGTCGAAGGTGGCGAGCTGTTCGGACGAGCCCACCAGTACCATCACGTCGCCCTCCTCGAGCACCGTCTCGGGCCGGGGCAGCACATAGGCACCTCGCCGCCACAATCCGGCGATCGTGACCCGGCTCCGGGACCGCAGGCGCGTGTCGCCGATGGAGCGGCCGGCGAACTCCGGACCGGTCGCGGCCGCCTCGGCCACCATCAGGTCGCCGAACATACCGATCACGTGGGCCCGGCCGTCGTTGCCCAGCATCCGCCGGTACATCGACTGGCCCAGCATCAACCCGAGCCGCAGCACCGTGTCACAGCCCGAGTGCTCCAGCACCTCGGCCGCCGAGGCCGACGAAGCCGTCGCCACCGTGTCGATCACCGGGCTCAGCTCGCCCACCGTGAACACCACGTTGGTGTTGGTCATGTCCGAACGGGTGGTCGCCACCAGCGCCGAGTGCTCGGCACGGGCCGCCCGGTAGGTGGCCGGGTCGTCCAGTTGGCCGACCATCACCTCATAGCCCCGGTCGTGCAGCGACGACGCCTCCGCCGGTTCGGGCACCAGCAGCACATAGGGGGTGTCGATGGCCCGCAGCCGCTCGATCAGCGATTCGGTCACCTCGTCGAGTTGGGTGAGGATCACGTGATCCGACAGCTCCGGGTCCACCACCCGCCGCAACCGGGAGGCGTCCCGCCGGGCCATCCAGGGCAGAAAGAAGAACTGGATGAACACGAAGGGCAGCAACACCAGGATGTAGATCGCCCCGGAGACCAGCACGACGAGTGAGAACATGCGGCCCACGTCGGACTGGAAGGTGATGTCGCCGAAACCCAGCGTCGACATCACTGTGAGGGTCCAATACACCGCGGTCATCCAGGAATAGGACCGGCCCTCGTGGTCCATGATCTGGTGGAAGATCAGCGAGTAGACCGCGACGAGCACCACCAGGCCCAGCGCCAACTTGACGACGAGGCGGGTGTTGCGTTGCCGCAAGGGTTGCGCGATCAGGTTGACCAGGACCCCGAGGATCTTCACCGGGCGTCACCCGCGGCCCTCGCGCAGCTCACCGGCTCGTCGGGCGTGCGCATCGTGCGACGTCGGGCGCGGAACCGGATCAGTCGGCGACCAGGTTCAGGGCCGGCTTCTTGTGCCGGCCCCACACCAGGTAGGCCACGGTGAACGAGGTGTTCGACGCGGTCAGCACACGCCAGAGGAGCTTGGGTCCCCGGATCTGCGACGCCGGACGCCTGGACAGATCAGCGTGGGCCACGCCGACCAGTGCGGTGTGGATGACGAGCAGCACGATCACCCCGACCCGGGACCGGGGGGACAGGTCCGCCCACTTGCGCTTCATCTTCGGCATGGTTGCATTCTGCCCGCTCCGCGCCCGCCGTGTCGGCGATCGTGCGCTCCGCCGGCAGGGGAGAACGCAGGTCAGTGGTTGCCGTGCCAGGCTTCGTGCAGCAGCTCGACCGACCGCAGACGCGTGGCCACGTCATAGGCGATCGTGGACACCATCAGCTCGTCGGCCTCGGTCGCGGCGACCAGTCCGTCCAGATGGTCCACGACCTTGTCGACGGTGCCCGAGATCCGGCCCGACCGCTCCCGGCGCCCCATGCCCAGCAGGTCGACCGGGTCCGGTCCCTTGTCGAGCTCGGCCTGGGCCACCTCGGGCGGCTGCAACGGGTCCGAGCGTCCGCGGGTGATGTTGCGCATCATCAACCGGCCCGGTGCGGCCAGCCGTTCGGCCTCGGCCTCGGTCTCGGCAATGAGCACGTTGGAGGTGATCAGCAGGTACGGCTCTTCCAGGGCCGGGGACGGTTCGAAGTTCGACCGGTACAGCTCGACGGCCTGCTCGGTTCCGCCGGTACCGAAGTGGTGCGCGAACGAGTAGGGCAGCCCGAGCATGCCGGCGAGCTGCGCGGAGAACCCGCTGGAGCCCAGCAGCCAGATCTGGGGCGACGAGGTCGCCACGGGCGTGGCGCGAAAGTACGCGCCCAGGGCACGTTCGCTGCGCACGTCGCCGAGCAGCGACATCAGATCGAGCAGATCCCGGGGGTAGTCCTCGGCACTCAGGGGACCGGTCTGACGCCGGAGCGCCGCGGCGGTGCGCTGGTCGGTGCCCGGCGCACGACCCAACCCGAGGTCGACCCGACCCGGATACAACGCCTCGATCATGGCGATGTGTTCGGCCACGACCAGCGGCGGGTGGTTCGGCAACATGATGCCGCCCGAGCCCACCCGGATCCGGTCGGTGACCGCGGCCAGGTGGGCCATGAGCACCGGCGGGCTGGTCGAGGCGACCGACCCCATGTTGTGGTGCTCGGCGACCCAGAAGCGCTCGAATCCCAGCTCGTCGGCACGCTGGGCGACGGCGGTGGTGTCGGCGAGGGCATCGCCGCTGGAACGCCCCTCCGAGACGAGGGCGAGGTCGAGAATGGAAAGGGGGACGCGGGATTCGGACATCGATTCCTGGGTTGACGCGGATCGGGCTTCAAGGGGGTACAACACCGCCAGCGGCTCCGGTGTTCCCGACCCCGGAGCCCGGGCAGGATCGGTGGGCACCCGGCTCGGAAGGCGCCGTCGTTCAGCGCTGCAGGATCGACTCCAGGATCATTCGCCAGTGGGTGATCGGCAACCCGTGGCCGGCGCCTTCCATGATCTCGACCTCGGCGCCGGCGATCCGTGCGGCGTACCAGTGGGCGAAGGCGGGTGGGCAGATCTGGTCGTCGGTGCCGGTGACGAACCGGCTGGGCACCGCCAGGTCACCCAGGGGCACCCCCGACGGCGACAACTGCACCTGCACCTCGTGGACCAGTCCCGCCGGCCCGCCGCGGACCGCGTCGCACACCGCGGCGGCCATGCGGACCTCCGCGCCGGGTAGCCGGGCCAGGTCGGCGTCGCCGACTTCCCGGCGGTGCTCCCAGGCGGCCGCTGGGGTGGCCGGGTTCGGGACCAGCAGGGGAGCGATCAGTTCGGCCGCGGCCTGCGCCCCCAGTTCTTCGGCGGTTTCGATCATGCCGGTCCGGGTGTCTCCCGCCGCGTCCCGGAGGCCCGGGTCGTCGAAGGCCTCGAAGGGCACCAGTCCCCCCACTGCGGTGACCGAACGCACCCGGTCGGGCGCGGCGGCGGCGACGCCCAGCGCCCAGATCGTGCCCGCCGACCACGCCAGCAGGTGCGCCGTGTCGAGGCCGAGGTGATCCAGCACGGCGGTGACCGAGGTGGCCCAACCGGTGGGGGAGGCCGCCGGATCGGCGGTGGAGTGGCCGAAGCCGGGACGGTCCACCGCCACCAGTCGGACGCCCAGATCGGCCACGACGGTGGGGTCCGGGTGCCGGGCGAGACGCGAATCGGGGGTGCCGTGGACGAACATCACCGGCACCCCGGACGGGTCGCCTTCCAGATCCGCGCCGACCTGGAAGGCGGTCCCCGGCACCGGCACCACCAGGTCCGGCGGGGTTTCCAGGAGCTGCTGCACTCGTGCGATCGGGTCAGGCATCGGCGCCTCGGCGACGCGGCGCGTCACGGTCGGGGTCCACGGCGGGCGTCAACGTACCGCCCCATCGCACCCGCGGGCGGATCCGCAAGGGGCATCGTCGCCGCCCGAGCCGCGCCAAGGGGCAGAATCGGAGGTGTGATCCCCATCGTCACCCCCGCCGAGATGGCCGCGATCGACGCCGCGGCCCCCGAACCGGTCGAGGAACTGATCGCCCGGGCCGGCTGGGCGGTGGCCCGGGCGGCCCGAGACCTGCTGGGTGGCACCTACGGCCGACGGGTGGTCGTGGTCGCCGGACGGGGCAACAACGGCGCCGACGGGCGGGTCGCCGGCGAGCTCCTGGCCGCCCGCGGCGCGCGGGTGACCGTGGTCGACCCCGACGGACGCCTCCCAGGGACCGACCCCGGTGAGCCCGGATCGGCGACCCTTCCCGACGCCGACCTGGTGATCGACGCCGCGTTCGGCACGGGACTGAACCGGGACCACACCGCCGTCCGCCCCGCCGACCCCGCCACCCCGGTGCTGGCCGTCGACATCCCCTCGGGGCTGTCCGGGGCCACCGGCGCGGTGCTCGGTCGCCCCCTCGAAGCCGATGTCACCGTCACCTTCGCCGCGCTCAAACCCGGCCTGGTCCTCGGCGAGGGTCCCGAGTGGTGCGGCGAGGTGCACACCGTGGACATCGGCCTGGACGCCTCGGGTGCCCGGGCGTGGCTCGTCGAGGGCGTCGACGTGACCGGGTGGCTGCCCCGCCCGGCCCGAACCACCCACAAATGGCGTGCCGCGCTCCGGGTGGTCGCGGGCTCCGCGGGCATGACGGGCGCCGCGGACCTGACCTGTGCGGCCGCGCTGCGCGCGGGAGCGGGCTATGTGCGCCGCTCCACACCGGGTCTGGACCCCGCGGCGTCGGGTGCCGCACCGACCGCGCCGGTCGAAGCGGTAAGCACCGCGCTGGGTGCCGACGACTGGGCCGCCGAAGTGCTCGGCGACCTCGACCGCTTCGGCGCGCTGGCCGTCGGCCCGGGGCTCGGCCGGGCACCGGGCACCGGTGACCAGGTCGCCCGGCTGGTCGAGACCCGGGTGCCTCTGGTCCTGGACGGAGACGCGCTGCGCCTTCTCGGCGACGACCCCGCCGCGGCGCTTCGGACCCGTCCCACCGACGCGTCGCAGGTGGTGCTCACCCCCCACGACGCCGAGTTCGCCGCACTGGGAGGTGATGCCGACGCGCCCGACCGCATCGGAGCGGTGCGCGACCTGGCGGAGCGCACCGGGGCGGTCGTGCTGCGAAAGGGCCCGACCACCGTGGTCGCCGCACCGGACGGTGAGGTGTTCGTGGTGATCGCCGGCGACGCGCGGCTGGCGACCGCGGGCACCGGTGACGTGCTGACCGGGATCATCGGAGCGTTTCTGGCCCGGGGAACCGAGCCGCACCTGGCAGCCGCGGCGGCGGCGTGGGTGCACGGCCGGGCCGCCCGGACCGGTCGTCGGGTCGGCCTGGTCGCCTCGGACCTGCCCGACCTGGTCGCTGACCTGCTCGACGCGCTCACCGGCGACGCCGCGGCGGGGGCCCGAATGCGAGAACATGGACCGATCCGACCTCCAGAGGTGACCTGATGCCCGGACCCCCCGCCGACACCGCCCTGGTCGAGCACCACATGACCACCGACGTGTTGACCGTCGGCGTCGACGACGACGTGCCCGACGCGGTGCGGGCCCTGGTGGACCGGGGCGTCGACGGCGCGCCGGTCGTGGACGAACGCGGGGCGGTGGTGGGCATGTTGTCGGCCTCCGATGTGGTGGTCCAGGACGCCCAGGTGCACCTGCCCACGGTCGTCACGTTCTTCGGGGCCACCGTCGGGCTGCCGGGGGAGGCCGCCCGGTACAACCGTGACCTCGAGCGGGCCCTCGCCTCGCGGGTGGGCGAGCTCATGGCCCCCGACCCGCTGCTGATCGCGCCCGACGCGACCATGTCGGACGCGGCGACGGTCATGCACGACGCGGACGACTCGCGCCTGCCCGTGGTCGACGCGTCCGGGCGCCTGGTGGGCATCATCGCCCGCGGCGACATCCTGCGCTACCTGGTCGGCGCGGACCGCCCCGACCCCGACGAGCCACCGACGGACGGACCGGCCCGGTGATGGTCGAAGGCGTGCGCGACGTCCCGATCGCGCTCAGCCCCAGCGAGGTCACCTACAACCGCGACGCCTGGATCGCGGTGGACCTCACCGCGATCGCCCACAACGTCCGGCGGCTCGCCGACTGGGTCGCTCCCGCCCAGGTGTGCGTGGTGGTCAAGGCCGACGGCTACGGCCACGGCGCCGGGCCGGTCGCGATGGCCGCGCTCGACGCGGGCGCGCCGATGCTGGCCGTCGCGCTCGTGGACGAGGGCATCACCCTGCGCGACGCGGGGATCACCGCCCCGATCCTGTTGCTGTCCGAGCCGCCCCTGGGAGCGCTCGACGACCTGGTCGCCGCCGGGCTGATTCCCACCCTGTACCGGCCCGAAGCGGTCGCGGCGACCGCGGAGGCCGCGCAGCGGGCCGGCCGGGTCGTCGGGGTGCACCTCAAGGTCGACACCGGGATGCACCGGGTGGGTGCCGCGCCCGGCGACGTCGTCGCGCTGGCCCGCCAGGTGCACGACGCGCCCAATCTGCGCATTGCCGGTCTCTACACGCACTTCGCCGTGGCCGATGAACCCGCGGACGGGTTCACCGCGACCCAGTGGGAGCGCTTCTCCCAGGTCGTCGACCTGGTCCGGGCCGCGGGGCTGCCCACCGGCACGGTGCACGCCGCCAACTCCGCCGCGACGATTAGACGGATCGGCGTGGGCGACCTGGTGCGCTGTGGGATCGCCTCCTACGGCCTGGTGCCCGCCCCGGCGCTCGACGACGTCATCGGGCTGCGCCCCGCCCTGTCGCTGCGCGCCCGGGTGTCCTTCGTCAAGCGTGTCGCCCCGGGCGAGGCGCTGTCCTACGGCCTGCGGTACCGCCTCGAGGCCGCGTCGGTGATCGCCACGGTGCCCCTCGGTTACGCGGACGGGGTGCGACGACGGCTGGGTGAATGCGGCGGCGAGGTGCTCATCGGCGGTCGTCGTCGGCCCATCGCGGGCACGATCACCATGGACCAGTTGCTGATCGACTGCGGACCGGACGCGCCGGTGGCCGTCGGCGACGAGGTGGTGCTGCTGGGCGCCCAGGGCGACGAGGAGATCCCGGCCCAGGAATGGGCCGAGCGGCTCGGGACGATCACCTACGAGGTGGTGTGCGGGTTCAGCCCCCGACTGCCCCGGTTCCACGAAGGCCTCGACGAGATCCCGCGGTAGCCTTCGACGCCATGGAACCGAGGACGCGACGGCTGCTGGCCGCGGCGCTACTGGGGCTGGGAATCTGGTACGTGGCCGGCCCGGGTCGCCGCCGCGCCGTGCAGCGGGTCTCCACGAGGGTGAACCCCGACATCGACGACGCCTGGTTCGACCTGCCCGACGGGGTCCGTCGCCGCGACGTTCCCACCCACGACGGCGGTTCGGTGCACGTGCTCGAGTACGGCGAGGGCCGGCCGCTGGTCCTGTTGCACGGGGTGACCCTGGCCGCCGAGGTGTGGGCGCCGATCCTGCACCTGGCCGGGGATCGCCACCGGATCATCGCGTTGGACGTGCGGGGTCACGGTGCCTCGGTGGTGGGCGACGACGGCGTCGGGCGGGTTCCTGCCGCGCGTGACCTGGCCACGGTGCTCACCGAACTCGACGTGTCCGACGCGATCGTGATGGGCCACTCGATGGGCGGCATGATCCTGGGCCGGTTCTGCGGCGACTTCCCCGAGGTGCTGCGTGACCGGATCTCCGGGTTGGTGTTCATGAACACCGCGGTGGCCCAGCTCATCCCGCCCGGGCTCGACGCGCTCGCCGACCGGGTGGGCGCGGCGATCCTCGCCCGCGAGGCCGCTGGCGCGGTGTTGCCCCAGCCGACCCCCGACGTCGAGCTGCTGGCGACCCGGGTCGCGTTCGGCGCCCGGCCCTCGGGTCGGGCGGTGCAGGTGACCACCCGCCTGGGTCACGAGCTGTCCAACGAGTACCGGTCCAAGTTGTGGATCGACCTGTTCGACACCGACAACCGGGACGGCCTGGCCCGGGTCACCCAGCCCGCGACGGTCATCGTGGGCTCCCGCGACGTGCTCACGCCCGTGTGGGGCGCGCGCCGCATCATCGAACATCTCGTCGACGGCGAACTGGTGGTGCTGCCCGGCGTGGGCCACCAGGCCATGCAGGAGGATCCCCGTGCGGTGGTCGCGGCGCTGGCCGACCTGGAGTCCCGCGTCGAGGCCCGCGCCTGGGGCGCCTCGGCGAAGCGGTCGCCAGCGTCCTGAGCGCCCGGGAAGCACCGGGGCCGGACCCGGGAACGGGGCGCGGTGGCGACCGGAGCGATCCACGACCAGCCCGGTACGATACGCGGCGTGGCATCGCCGGTCGGCCTGGAGGCCGTCACGCAGTCGGTCGACGAGACCCGGGCCCTCGCCGCGGCCGTCGCGGAGCTCCTCGAACCGGGAGACGTCGTCGTGCTCGGCGGTGAGCTGGGCGCGGGCAAGACCGCGTTCACCCAGGGGTTGGGCGCGGCCCTGGGGGTGACCGACCGCATCCTGTCGCCGACCTTCGCGATCGAACGCATCCACCAGGGCGACCGGCTCCGGCTGCGCCACGTCGACATCTACCGCCTCGATCACCTGCACGAGGTGCTCGACCTGGGCCTCGACGAGGCCCTGGACGATGGCGACGTGGCGGTCATCGAATGGGGTGAGGCGATCTCGGGTGTCCTGGGCCGGGACCACCTGCTGATCCGGATCGAGCGGGGGGCCGCTGACGGGGAGCGCACCATCCGGCTGGTGCCCGAAGGCCCCGCCTGGGCCCGTCGGGCCGGTTCGCTTCGCACGATCCTGGAGGCCGCTGCCCGGGGGAGCACCCGCTGATGCTGGTGCTCGGGCTGACCACCTCCACCCCCCAGATCGGCGTGGCCCTCGCCGACGACGACGGGCTGCGGGCCGCGACCGCCACCGTGCGCGGCCGCCACCACGCCGAACTGCTGGCGCCCGCCATCGTCGAGGTCTGTGAGGCCGCCGAGGTGACCGTCGACCAGGTCGATGTCGTCGCGGTGGACACCGGGCCCGGCCTGTTCACCGGTCTGCGGGTCGGGGTGGCCACGGCCAAGGCGGTGGCCTTCGGGATGGACCTTCCCGTGGTGCCGGTGTCCAGCCTCGACCTGCTGGCCTTCGGCTACCGCTATGTGGCGCGGCGGATCACCGCCACCATCGACGCCCGCCGGGGTGAACTGTTCGTGGCTTCCTACGTGCCCGTGCCGGGCGGGATCCAGCGGGTGAGCGAGCCGCACACCGCCACCGCGGAGGAACTGGCCGCCGAGCTGCAGGCCGAGGAGGGCACCCACCTGCTGGTGGGCAACGGCGCCCCGCGCTACGCCGACACCTTTGCCGCCAACGACCGGGTCGAACTCGCCGACGCCTCCTTCCCCTCCCCGGCCGCGTTGGTGGCTTTGGCCCACGCCCGGGCCCGGCGGGACGACGGGGAACGTCCCGAAGGGGTGCGCTGCACCTACCTGCGCGAACCCGACGCCCAGATCAACTGGCAGACCCGCGACGGCCGGGTCGGCGCGCCCGGCACGGTGGAGCCGTGAGCTCCCCGGAGGCCACCACCGGCCCGACCTCGGCCGCGACCGGTGCCGGATCCGCCGTCGAGCCCGTCGACCCGGCGACGGTGCCCATCACCCTGGCGCCCATGCGCCGCCGGCACCTGCGCGGGGTGGTCGCCCACGAACGCGCCGTGTACGCGCAGCCCTGGACGGTGCCGCTGTTCCTTTCGGAGCTCGCCCGTCCCGAGACCCGCAGCTACGTGATCGCCCGGGCCGGGGCGGTGCTGGTCGGCCACTGCGGGGTGCTCTACATCGAGGACGAAGGGCACGTGACCACCGTCGTGGTCGCCCCGGACTGGCAGGGGCTGGGGATCGCCACCCGGATGCTGCTGTACCAGTTCGCCGACGCCACCGCCCGCGGCGTGGACGCGCTCACCCTCGAGGTGCGACTCGCCAACGCCCGGGCCCAGGAGCTGTACCGACGCTTCGGCTTCGTGCCCGCGGGCATCCGCAAGGGCTACTACGCCGAGACCGGCGAGGACGCGCTGATCATGTGGGCCCACGACATCGCCTCGGATGCCGCGCTGGACCGGCGCGCCGCGATCGAGGCGACGCTGGCCACGCCCACCCGGCTGGACACCGGCCGCTCGTGAGCGCCGACGCGCCCCGGTCCGGGTTCGCCGTGGACGACGACACCTGCATCCTGGCGGTGGAGACCTCCTGCGACGAGACCGCCGCGGCCGTCGTGATCGGCGGTGACCGGATCTCCTCGTCGGTGGTGGCCAGCCAGATCGACGAGCACGCCCGCTTCGGCGGGGTGGTGCCCGAGATCGCCAGCCGGGCGCACCTGGAGTGGTGCGTGCCGGTGATCGACCAGGCCATGGTCGAGGCCGGGGTGGAACCGTCCCGGATCGACGCCGTGGCCGCCACCTACGGGCCCGGACTGATCGGTGCGCTGCTGGTGGGGGTGTCCACGGCCAAGGCGTTGGCGGTGGCCTGGGACGTGCCCTTCATCGGGGTGAATCACCTGGAGGGCCACCTGGTCGCCGGGTCTCTGGAGCACGACGATCTGGTATGGCCCCAGGTGGTGCTGGTGGTGTCGGGTGGGCACACATTGTTGGTGGCGATGCGGTCGCCCACCGAATATGAGGTACTGGGTGAGACCCTCGACGACGCCGCCGGTGAGGCCTACGACAAGGTCGCTCGGTTTCTGGGCCTGGGCTATCCCGGAGGCCCCGTGATCGACCGGCTCGCCGCCGAGGGCGACCCGGAGGCCCTGGACCTGCCCCGGGCGATGCGCGGTGACAATCTGGACTTCTCGTTCTCGGGGCTGAAGACCGCGGTGGTCGACGCGGTCCGCAAGAACCCGGGAATGGCCGCCGCCGATGTCGCCGCGAGTTTCCAGGCGGCGGTGGTGGACGTGCTGGTGGACAAGACCCGGCGGGCCGCGGCGACGACCGGAGCCCGGGGCATCGGCATCGGCGGTGGGGTGGCGGCCAACTCGGCGCTGCGGGCGCGCATCGCCGAGGTCGCCGCCGAGGACGGCCTGCAGGCCTACCTGCCGTCGCGGGCGATGTGCACCGACAACGCGGCGATGATCGGCGCGGCGGCCTGGCACCGGCTGGGCCTCGACGGCCCCTCGCCCCTCAGCCTGGGCGCCGAGCCGGGCCTGGGACTGGGCTGAAAGACCCGCCGCGCGCTGCCCGTGCAACTGGCAGGTGCGATCTCTGCAAGACTTGTCGGCGATGGGGTTGTTCTCGAGACGCCGGAACGCGGGCTTCGACCCGGAACTGTGGTCGGACGCCGACCAGCGGGCCCGGACGCGCGGTGACGGGTCCTGGTTCGACGACCTGGACACCGACGAGGGGACCTTGGAGGATCTGGAGACCAACGCCGGCGCCCAGTTCGACGACAGCGACGCGGCCTGGCTCGGCGACGACCCCGGACATCGGGCCCGCGACCGGTCCTGACGCTCGCTGCCCCGCGGTGGGGCGCGCCCCTCGCCGACTGAGGAACCGCCAGACCGGACCGCGGTGGCGCCGTTTCGTACCGCTCGGCTCCGCAACGTGATGATCGGCCGAAATTCGATCGGCAGCTTTTGGCACTCTCGGCTTGCAAGTGCCAATTCGGCACCGTAGGCTGGCAGTCGCCCGGTGAGAGTGCCAACACCGATCCGGGAGTGGTCCCCGATGCCGAAGCCACCGCTGCGGTGCGGCCTCGGGCCCGAATCCGAACGCAACCCTCTGTAGGACCAAGGAGTCGTCCATGAGTTTGCAGCCTCTCGAAGATCGCATCGTGGTGAAGCCCAGCGATGCCGAGCAGACCACCGCGAGTGGTCTGGTCATCCCCGACACCGCCCAGGAGAAGCCCCAGCAGGGCACCGTCCTGGCCGTCGGCCCGGGCCGTCGGTCCGAGACCAGTGGCGAGATCATCCCGGTCGACGTCGGCGAGGGCGACACCGTCGTCTACTCCAAGTACGGCGGCACCGAGATCACCGTCGACGGTGACGATGTCCTGATCCTGAACGCTCGCGACGTCCTCGCGAAGATCACCAAGTAGGAGAAGCAAGCAGACATGGCAAAGATCCTGAAATTCGACGAACAGGCCCGCCGCGGTCTCGAAGCTGGTGTGGACCAGCTCGCCGACGCGGTCAAGGTCACCATCGGCCCCAAGGGCCGCAACGTGGTGCTCGACAAGAAGTTCGGCGCACCCACCATCACCAACGACGGCGTGTCCATCGCCCGGGAGATCGAGCTCGAGGACCCCTACGAGAACATGGGTGCCCAGCTCGTCAAGGAAGTCGCCACCAAGACCAACGACGTCGCCGGTGACGGCACCACCACCGCCACCGTGCTCGCACAGGCCCTCGTGCACGAAGGTCTGCGCAACGTCGCCGCCGGCGCCAATCCGATGGCGCTGAAGAAGGGCATCGAAGCCGCCGTCGACGCAGCCGTGGAGGCGCTCAAGTCCAACGCCAAGGAGATCGACGACCGCTCCGAGATCGCCCAGGTGGCCACCATCTCGGCGAACAACGACGCCGCGATCGGCGACACGCTCGCCCAGGCCATCGAC
>CAYVAS010000024.1:0-20544 GCA_964449375.1 uncultured Iamiaceae bacterium
CCCCCCCCCCCCCCCCCCCCCCCCCCCCCCCCCCCCCCCCCCCCCCCCCCCCGGCTCCCCCCCCCCCCCCCCCCCCCCCCCCCCCCCCCCCCCCCCCCCCCGCCCCCAAACAAAACAGCGCACCAAAAACTCCCACACCGGGGGGTGGGCGCCCCCCCCGGCCACCCAACCTCCCGAAGATCGAAGAAAAGCCGGAGCGTGAACGGCCGGGGCGGGGAGTGAGGACGGCCGGGGCGGGGGAATGGGGACGGCCGGGAGCGTGGCGGTCAGCGGGCCAGGGCGGTCAGCGGGCCAGGGCGGTCAGCAGGCCAGGGCCGGAGCGGGGGGCCGCAGCGACACCAGGTAGGCGGTGACCGCGTCGTCCACACAGGCGTTGCCCCGCCCGAAGGCGGTGTGGTCGTCGCCGGTCACGCTGATCAGCCGACCCTGGGGCAGGCGTTCGGCCAGCTCGACGCCGTTCGCGTAGGGCGTCGCCGGATCCCCGGTGGTCGACACCACCACGATCGGCGGTGATCCCTCGGCGGTCGGCGGCTCGAGCGGCTGGGGCGGCGTGGGCCAGAACGCGCACCGGATGTAGTCGGTGACGATCGCCTCGGCGAGGAACGGTGAGGTCTCGGCGATCTCGCGTCCGGCGTCGAAGAACGCCTCCGGGTTCGACGGCCAGTCCCAGTCCAGGCAGCTCACCGCGAAGTAGACGTCGGCCTGGTTGCCATAGGACCCGTCGGGCTGGCGGCCCAGGTACTGGTCGGCCAGGTCCTGGAGCAGGCTGCCGTCACCGTCCAGTCCCTCGGACAGCGCGGAGGCCAGGGTCGGCCAGTAGGCCGAGACGTACAACGCCTGGCCGACCCCCAGATGAAAGGCGCCGCTGGTGAGATCCCGGTCGGCCTCGTCGGTGGGCATGGGCTCCTCACGGAGCCGATCCCGGATCTCCAGAAAGGCCGCTTCCGGGTCGTCGGGACAGCCCGCGTTCGAACCGCACCAGTCGAAGAACGACTCGAACACCTCGTCGAAGGCGGTCCCCTGGTCCTGGGCGGCGGCCAGGCCGGGCTGGCCCAGCTCGACCACCCCGTCGAGGACCATCGCCCGGACCCGGTCGGGATACGCGTCGGCATAGACCTGCCCGATGCTCGTGCCATAGGAGTAGCCCAGGTAGTTGAGTTGGTCCACGCCCAGCGCGGCACGGATCGCGTCCATGTCGGCGGCCACCGCCCGGGTGCCCATGTGCTCGAGCATCTCGCCGCCGGCGTCGGTGCAGGCCGAGACGTAGTCCTCGGACACCGTCAACAGCTCGGTTCTGGCCCCGGCGGTCCGGGGCGCGGGGTCCGGCGCGTAGAGCTCACCGATGTCGAACCCGCAATCCAGGGGCGTGGAACGACCCACACCGCGGGGATCGAAACCGATCAGATCGAAGTTCCGGGTGAGGGCCGCGGGCCAGAGGTTGCCCTGGACGAAATCGATGCCGGAGCCGCCCGGACCACCCGGGTTCACCAGAAGCGGACCGACCGGGTCGGACCCGCTCGCCGGCAGTCGGGTGAGCGCCAACTCCAGAGTTGCCCCGTCCGGATCGGCATGGTCCAAAGGCACCTGCAGCGTCGCACAATCGAAGTCGTCCAGCCCGGCGTCGCAGTCCTGCCAGTCGATCGTCGCCGCGGTCGCGGACCGGTCCGCAGCACCGGGGGTGGTCGACGACCCGCCGGGGTCCGCGTCCGCTCCGGGCACCGACGCCGAACAGCCGACCAGGACCAGCACCGCCACCGTGACGGTGAGGAATCGGGGACGGGGGAGCGCGTGGCCGGGCAAGACCTGCGAGGCTAGACGGCGATGTCCGACGAGGTCACCGATACCTGGCTGGTCGGCGTGGTGGCCCACGACGACGCGCTCTCCAGTGTGCGGGTGCATGCGGGCTACCTGGCCGCCGGGCCGACCAGTGGGCGGGACCACCGGGTGGGCGTGCGGATCCGGTTCGGGGACGCCGAGGCACCGGGCTTTCCCGACTCGACGACCTCCGAGGCGCTGCTCGCGGCCGAGGAACGCCTGGTCGCGGCCGTGGGGGACGGCGCGGTGCTCGTCGCGGTGCTGACCGTGCCCGGGTCCCGGAACCTGATCTTTCACACCGCGACCCCCGAGGAGTGCCGGGCCCGTCTGGAAGACACCGCCACCGACCTCGGCGACGCCGCCCCGGGCTCCGGTGACGGCGCCGGGCTGGGCGTGGTCGACGTCGACACGGTGGCGGACCCGGCATGGAGCATGTACCGGTCGTTGTTCACCGACGCGGTGCCTGCCGACAACGACCGACGACGGATCCAGGACGTCACCGCCGCCAGCGACGGGTCCGACTCCGAGTACCGCATCGAACACCGGTTCTCGTTCCCCCGCCTCGCCGACGCCGACCAGGCCGCCGCCGCGCTGCGCGACGCCGGACTGCGCGTCACCTTCGCCGAGGCCGCCGCGGCCGACCAGAGCGCAACCGACGCGCCGGCCCGGTTCGGGGTGGTCGAGTCCGAGACCCTCACCCAGATCGACATGGCCCGCTCCCGGGACGCGCTCGGCGGGTTCGCGGTGAGCTGGGGAGGCGACTACCTGGGCTGGGAGGTCCTCGACGACACCGGCGTGCACCGCGGGTCCGCGCCGGCCGACGACCCCGTAGCCCGAACCCGGCGGGATCCCGGACGCGACGGCGAGACCTGAACCCGCGGCGAGCCCCGGATGGTCGCCACGGCGACTCCCTCGACGGGTTGGGTCGCCTCCTACGATGACGGGTGTGGCCAGCGCAACGAACGACGACCCCGACCACCTGGGCTCGGTGAGTGTGCCGACCGACCCGGAGGTGCACCGGGCCCTCGGACTGACCGACGACGAAGCCGATCTGATCGCCGAGGCACTCGGCCGCCGCCCGAACCACCTGGAGCTGGCCATGTACTCGGTGATGTGGTCCGAGCACTGCTCCTACAAATCCTCCCGGATCCACCTGCGCCGGCTGCCCTCAGAGGCACCCCACGTGCTGGTCGGACCCGGCGAGGGTGCGGGCGTGGTCGACGTGGGCGACGGCATCGCGCTCGCGCTGCGGATCGAGAGCCACAACCACCCGTCCTTCATCGAGCCCTACCAGGGCGCCGCCACCGGTGCCGGTGGCATCCTGCGGGACATCTTCTCGATGGGCGCCCGTCCCATCGCCCTGATGGATCCATTGCGCTTCGGTCCGCTCGACGACGCCCGGAGCCGTTGGGTCGCCGAAGGCGCGGTGTCGGGGATCTCGGGCTACGGCAACTCGGTGGGGGTGCCCACCATCGGTGGCGAGACCGTCTTCGACGCCACCTACACCGCGAATCCGCTGGTCAACGTGCTGGCCCTGGGGATCCTGCCGGTGGAGAACCTGGTGCTGGGCCGGGCCACGGGCGACGGCAACCTCGCGGTGCTGCTGGGCGCGACCACCGGCCGGGACGGCATCGGTGGGGTGTCGGTGCTGGCCTCGGCGTCCTTCGACGACGCCGAGGACCCCTCCGCCGAGGACGACAAACGCCCCAGCGTGCAGGTCGGGGACCCCTTCGAGGAGAAGCGCCTCATCGAGGCCTGCCTGGAGCTCTACGAACGTGACCTGGTCGTGGGCGTCCAGGATCTGGGCGGTGCCGGCATCACGTGCGCGACCTCCGAGACCGCCGCCAAGGGCGACTCGGGCATGGACGTGTACGTGTCGGAGGTGCCCCTGCGGGAAGCGGGCATGACCCCGGTGGAGGTGATGACCAGCGAATCCCAGGAACGGATGCTGGCCATCGTCACGCCCGAACAGCTCGACGACGTGCTCGAGGTGGCGCGGCGCTGGGAGATCCGTGCGTCGGTCATCGGCACGGTGAACACGACCGGTCGACTCCGGGTGCTCACGAGCCCCGACGACGGGGCGAAGGTGCTCGCCGACGCGCCGGCCAAGTCGCTCGAGGACGAGGCGCCGCTCTACGACCGGCCCCGCGCCGAGCCGGCCGGTCTGGTCGAGCGTCGGGCCGACGACCCGGTCCGGCACCTGGCCGGGCACGACGCCCCCGACCAGCTCGAGGCCGCCCTGTTGTCGATGCTGTGCGACACGTCCTGGATCTGGTCCCAGTACGACCACCAGCTCTTCCTCAACACGGTGACCGGGCCCGGTGCCGACGCCGCGGTGCTGCGCCTGCGCCACCCCGACACCGGCGCCGAGACCGGCCGGGGGGTGGCGCTGTCCACCGACGGCAACCACCGCTGGTGTGCGGTGGATCCCCGGGCGGGCACCGCCGCGGTGGTGGCCGAATCGCTGGCCAATCTGGCCGCGGTCGGGGCCCGGCCTCTGGCGCTGGTCAACTGCCTCAACTTCGGCAGCCCCGAGAATCCCGAGGTCATGTGGCAGTTCTCTGAGTCGGTCGACGGCATGGCCGAGGCCTGCCGGGCCTTCGAGGTGCCCGTCATCGGCGGCAACGTCAGCTTCTACAACGCCTCGGGCGAGGACGACATCGACCCGTCCCCGGTGGTGGGAACCCTCGGCATCATCGACGACTTGCAGCGCCGCCCCCCTGGGTTGGGGCTCAGCTCCGACGCCCGCCTGGTCCTGGTGGGCCCGGATCCCGCCGGCGAGGCCGACGCGGGCGGTGAGCCCAGCGGTCTGGCCGGGTCACGGTGGGCCTTCGACCGGGACCTGCGCGGGGGGCCGCTGGTGCCGGTGGACTTCGCCGTGCACTCCCGGGTGTGTGAGCTGGTGCGTGGCCTGGTGGCCGACGATCTGGTCGCCGGGGTCGGCGACGTCTCCGACGGTGGCCTCGCCGGCCTGCTGGGCGAGGCCGTCGCCCGTTCGGAGCTGGGTGTCCGGGTCGAGGTCCCCCGCGGCGCATCGCCGCTGGCGTGGCTCTTCGGTGAGTCGCCGTCCCGGATGCTGCTGGGGGTGCACCCCGACGCGCTTGCCACGGTCACCGACCGGGCCCACGCCGCGGGGGTGCCCCTGCGGGAGCTGGGGTCGGTTGCGGGGGACCGGTTGGTGGTGCGCACCGCGGAGGACGCGGCCGTGGTCGACCTGGACGTCACCGAGGTGACCCGGGCCTGGCGGGACCGTCTACCCGACGCGTTCGCGGCCGGCACCAGCCAGGGCTGAAACGGGCCGGCGCGTCCCGTGGGTCGATCCGCGCCGGAAACGTCGAGGCCGATCCCGGTGGGTGGTGCGGGCCCTTCCCCGCGTCCTGAGCAACGGGGCGACCCGGAAAGGACGAGTTCGTGGAATACGCGCGTCGACGTGCGATGATGGAAGCGTGCCTCCGGCTGATGCAGCGGCTCCCGAACCTCGACCCGCAGGCGACGCACCACTCGGCGAGTTCCCGGTCGACGACGACTTGGAGGAGGCCTGCGGCGTCTTCGGGATCCGGGCGCCGGACCAGCCCGTCGCCCACCTGACCTACCTGGGTCTGTACGCGCTGCAGCACCGGGGTCAGGAATCGGCCGGCATGGCCGTGTCGGACCTCGAGGAGATCACCGTCGTCAAGGACATGGGTCTGGTCTCGGCGGTGTTCGGCGAGCGCACCCTGGCCCCGCTCACCGGTGACGTGGCCATCGGCCACACCCGGTACTCCACCACGGGCACCTCGACCTGGCGCAACGCGCAGCCGGTGTACCGCGACCTCGGCAGCGTGGGCTTCGCGCTCGGCCACAACGGCAACCTGACCAACACCCGCGAACTCGCCGACGAGATCGGCATGCTGCCGGGCACGGTCACCTCCGACAGCGACCTCGTCGCCGAGCTGCTGTCGATCGACATCGACCACGCCAAGAGCTCGCTGCCCATCGACGTCGACGGGACACCGCCCGATCTGCTGGGCAGCGCGCTGCTGCGGGTGCTGCCCCGCCTGGAGGGCGCGTTCAGCTTCGTGCTCATGGACGAACAGCGCATCTACGGCGTGCGCGACCCCAACGGGTTCCGGCCCCTGTGTCTGGGTCGGCTCGACACCGGGGGGTGGGTCCTGGCTTCCGAATCGCCGGCGCTGGACGTCATCGGCGCCCACTTCGTGCGCGAGATCGATCCGGGCGAGATGGTGGTGATCGACGCCGACGGGGTCACCTCGGTGCAGGCGTTCCCGGCCGAACGTCTCGACCCGAAGCTGTGCCTGTTCGAGTTCGTGTACTTCGCCCGCCCCGACTCCCAGCTCTACGGCCAGAGCGTCCACCACGCCCGGGTGCGCATGGGCGAACAGCTCGCCGCGCAGGCCCCGGTGGAGGCCGACATGGTCATGGGCGTGCCCGAGTCCGGGCTGCCCGCGGCCGAAGGGTACGCCCGGGCCAGCGGGATCCCCTATGGCCAGGGGCTGGTCAAGAACCGCTACATCGGACGCACGTTCATCGCCCCGTCCCAGGCGATGCGGGCCCTCGGTGTGCGCATGAAGTTGAACCCGCTGCGCGAGAACATCGCCGGCAAACGTCTGGTGGTCGTCGACGACTCGATCGTGCGGGGCACCACGCAGCGGCCACTGGTGTCGATGCTGCGAGAAGCCGGCGCCACCGAGGTGCACCTGCGGATCTCCTCGCCGCCGGTCAAGCACCCGTGCCACTACGGCATCGACATCGGCAACCGATCCGAGCTGCTGGCCGCCAACCTGTCGGTGGAGGAGATCCGGGCCTACCTGGGCGTGGACTCGCTGGCCTTCATCACCCTCGACCGGCTCGTGGAGGCCACCGGTGCGTCCCGCGCCGGGTTCTGCGACGCCTGTTTCACCGGCCGGTACCCGACTCCGGTGCCCGAGGGCGACACCAAGGCCGTGCTCGAGGACGGCTCGGGTGATCCGGTCCCGAACCTGTTGGAGGGCCTGGCCGGACTGGTGGACGACGACGTGCCCACCATCGAGGCGCTACGGTCCACCGGAAGGCCGACCTGACCGGCCGCGACACCGACGAGGATGAGCACCGACATGGGTGAGACCTATGCAGCGGCCGGCGTCGACATCGCCGCCGGCGAGGAGGCCGTCCGACGGATCTCCGACAAGGTGCGCTCCACCCTGCGTCCCGAGGTAATCGGCGACCTGGGCGGCTTCGGCGGGATGTTCTCCTTCGCCCAGCACCGCTATCGCCGTCCGGTGCTGGTGTCGTCCACCGACGGGGTGGGCACCAAGGCGCTGGTGGCCAAGGCGTTGGGTCGCTACGACACCATCGGGGTGGACCTGGTGGCCATGTGCGTCGACGACCTGGTCTGTCAAGGTGCCGAACCTCTGTTCTTCCTGGACTACATCGCGGTCGGCGAACTGGACCCCGACCAGATCGCGGAGCTGGTCGAGGGCGTGGCCGAAGGGTGTCGCCAGGCGGGCTGCGCGCTCATCGGCGGCGAGATGGCCGAGCATCCCGGCGCCATGGACCCGGGCGATTTCGACCTGGTGGGCTTCGCGGTGGGGGTCGTGGAACGGGACCAGATCATCGGCGCCGACAAGGTGCGCCGCGGTGACGCCCTGATCGGGCTGGAGTCGCCCGGGCTGCGTTCCAACGGGTACTCGCTGGCCCGTCGGGTGCTGCTCGAGATCGCCGGTCGGTCCCTGGAGGACCCGGCCTACGACGGCGCCCGGCACACCCTGGGCGAAGAACTGTTGGAACCCTCGGTCATCTATGCGCCGGCCATCGCCGAGCTGCTGCGGACCGTCGAGGTGTCCGCGATCGCCCACATCACCGGGGGCGGGTTGCCCGGCAACCTCGAGCGGGTGCTGCCCGACCATCTGGAGGCCAACGTCGACGCCGACACCTGGGAGGTGCCCCGGATCTTCTCCGAGATCCAACAGACCGGAGGCATCAGCGACGCCGAGATGGCCAAGGTGTTCAACCTGGGCATCGGCATGGTCGCGGTGGTGCCCGAGGACGAGGCCTACCGGGCCCTCGACGTGCTGCGGGCCCGGGGGTTGCGGGCCACCCAGATCGGTGCCGTGACCAAGGGCGACGGCGGGGTGCGCCTAGTCGGGCGGCGATTCGCCGATCCCGGGTCCTGAACCCACACCCGGCCCGGCCGGGGAGTCAGGCCCGCTGGGGTGGGGCCGCCAGGCGGGGTAGTCGATGCCGGCGAGGCGGTTGATCACGAACCCCTGGCCCACCAGCAGCACCACCGCGACCATGAGCACCACCAGGTCGACCGGGTCGGTGAGGATGCCCAGCGACACGATCAGGGTGGTCGCACCCGCCGGTGGGTGCGGAACCCTGGCCCACACCATGAGCCCGCTGGTGAGCCCCAACGACAGCGCCGTGGCCCCCACCCGCGAGGCGGTGATGCTGGTCGCCAGCGCCGGCGGCGCGTCCGCGAGGCCGAACACGGCGAGCGCGAACAGGCCCGACGCGGCGCCGATCGCGTGACCCCACACCGCGTTGCGGGGGCTCGCGGCGGGCACCAACGGCGCGGAGAACAGCAGAAAGGCCGTCGGTCCGAGGGAGGGGAAGATCAGTGGGGTGCCGGTGAGCAGCGCGGCAACCGACATCGCCCCGATCGAGATGACGCCGTTGACGAACGCGAAGAGCCCAACGACCCGGGACGACGAGTGACGGGCGACCAATCCGGGAAGGCGGATCCGCCTTCCCAGCCGTGCCATGACCTCACCCAGGGGACCGCCGGTGACCTTCGTGGCCGGCCCGGTCGACCGTTGGTTCGCGCCGGCGCCCGGGCGCTCGTTCGACCCGGTCATGATATCGCTCTGCGATCGAGCCTCATGCCCCAGACGATACCCACGCCATGCGGCGGCCCGGTCCCTGGGGATCTGAGTGTCCGTTCCGGCACCGGCATGCGACGATGGGACCATGGACTCGGTGCGGGTGGACCGCTGGCTGTGGGCGGTGCGGCTGTGCCGGACCCGCACCGCGGCCGGTGAACTGTGCCGCGGCGGCCACGTGCGGGTCGACGGCTCCCCGGCGAAACCCGCGACCCGGGTCGCGGTGGGGGATCGGGTCGAAGCCCGCATCGCGGGACGTGCCCGGGTCGTCGTGGTGGACCGGCTCGTCGACAAGCGGGTGGGCGCGCCGGTGGCACGAACATGCTTCACCGATCACAGTCCGCCACCTCCCGAGCCGGAGGCCGCGCCGGTGTTTCAGCGCGCCCCGGGGACCGGGCGTCCCACCAAGCGGGAGCGCCGCGCTCTGGACCGGCTTCGGGGCCGGCGCGGGTGATGCGTCGATCCGGCGCCGACGGTCGCCGGGGAGACCGGTTCGGTCAGTCGGGATCGTCGCCCATGGCCATGAAGGCGCAGCCGATCATCCCACTGGTGATCGCCTCCAGCTCCGGATCGGTCTCCATCGCGTCCTCGCCCTTCACCATGCTGGTCACGATGAGCAACCGCAGGTTCTCCTCGGTCAGGACCTGCTCCAGGCACGCCTTGGCCTTGGGGTCCAGCTCTCCGTCCTCGGCGAAGCCCGCGGCGATCATCTCGTCCAGGTCGATGCCGCAGTCGGCGAACCCGTCGAAGATGGCGTTGCCCTCGTCCATGGTGATGCCCAGTTCGGAGAAGTCCATCGCGTCGTCTTCGTCGGCGAACGCCTCGGGAGCGATGTCGTGCTGCTGCAACCGGTCCAGACCGATCACGTCGAGGGTGTGTGCCGCGTAGCACCTCGCCTGATCCTCGGTGATTCCGGCGTCGCCGTCCGCCAGCAGCGACGCCGTCATCGCCTCGAGGTAGGGCTCGGCCTCCGGGTCCGCGGCGCGGGCGGTGGTCGTGGTCGGCGCCGAGGTCGTCGTGCCGCTGTCGTCATCGTCGGCGGTGGTCGTGGACGTGGCGCCGTCGTCGGTGGTGGTCGTGGAACTCCCCACGGCGTCGACCACCGCGTCGGTGTCGGTGCCGCAGGCGGAGACCAGCATGAACAGGGCGGCGACCGCCACGGTGAGCAGAGCAGAGGGACGACGCACGGGGAGCGTCCTTTCCGAGGAGGGGTGATCCGGGGGCCCGACCCTAGCGGAGGAAGCCGCAGGCGTGCCGGGGTCGGCGGCGCTCGATCATCGGTCCCACGCGGCGGTTTTCGCTCCGGCCCGACCCGCAGGCGGGTCACGGGCGGGTGCTTGCCGCGGGGCACGCCAGCGAGTAAGAACTCTTCGACCTTCGCCTGCGGTCCGATTCGTGAAGGTCCACCCCGTCCCGGCGCACCGAACGACGCGCCCGAGTGCCAGGAGTCCCACCTCATGTCGACGGACCCCCCGCGCCCTGCCGCCCGCTTTCCCGAGCTGCGCGACCACCTGTTGGCCCACGCGGTCCGCACCGGGGACTTCACGCTCAAGTCGGGACGGAAGTCGAACTGGTTCATCGACGCCAAGGCCACGACCTGCCGGGGCGAGGGCATGCTGTTGGTGGCCGACGCGCTGCTGGCCACGATCGACGACGACGTCACCGCTCTGGGCGGCCTGACGATGGGCGCGGACGCCGCGGCCTTCGCCACGGCGGGCATCGCCGCGACCAGGGGGCGGATGCTGCGGGCCTTCAGCGTGCGCAAGGAGGTCAAGGACCACGGCGGGGGTGGGCAGATCGCCGGGGCGCTGGAACCGGGCGACCGGGTCGCGGTCACCGAGGATGCCGCCACCCGCGGGGTGTCGATGCTCGAAGCGGCGCGGCAGATCCGCGCCGTGGGCGCCGACCCGGTGCTGCTGGTGCCGGTGGTGGACCGGGGTGGCACGATCACCGAGCTGGCCGCCGCCGAGGGCATCGGGGTGCGGGCACTGGTCACCGCCGAAGAGCTCGGCTTCCCCTTCGAAGGCGGCTCCTGACCCTCCGAAGGCGGTTCCTGTCCCCTCGACGGTGGTTCCTGACCCACCGAAGGCCGTTCCTGACCCACCCCCCGACCCCCCACACCCACGAACTTCGGGAGGTTGCGTCGCCTATGCGTACGCAACCTCCCGAAGTTGCATCGGGGTGGGACACGAACGGGCTGGAAGCCGGCGGCGGTTGGGGTACGGGAGTGGGGCGCGGACGGGCTGAGCCCGGGGCGGTTGGGTGAGCGGGGGCGGTTGGGCGGGTTGAGCCGGGGGGCGGTTGGGGTCGGTGGATCCGGGATTGGTAGCGTCGAAACATGACGAACAGCCCTTCTGCCGCGTACTCGGTGCGCCTTTTGGTGCGTCTCGACAACCGTCCCGGTGCCCTGGGACGTCTGGCGGCGGCGATCGGCGAGGTAGGCGGCAACATCGGCGCCCTGGACGGTTTCGAAGCCAAGGCCGACCACCTCGACGAGGAACTCATCGTCGACTGCGTGGACGAAGCCCACATGCTCACCCTGCGCCAGGCGATCGAAGGACTCGAAGGCGTGGAGGTGATCGAAGCCGGCGACCGGACCTTCGAGATGCACGACGGCGGCAAGATCGAGGTGCTCGCCCGGATGCCGATCCGGGACCGGGACGACCTGTCGATGGCCTACACCCCGGGCGTGGCCCGGATCTGCAAGGCGATCGAGGCCGAACCGCCGCTACTGCACGACCTCACCATCAAGAAGAACACCGTGGCGATCGTCACCGACGGCACCGCCGTGCTGGGCCTGGGCGACATCGGCCCCGGTGCGGCCCTTCCGGTGATGGAGGGCAAGGCGCTGCTGTTCAAGAACTTCGCCGGGGTCGACGCCTTCCCCATCTGTGTGGACATCCCCGAGGGCACCTCCGAGGACGACCGGGTCGCGGAGATCGTGGAGACCATCCGCCGGATCGCGCCCGTCTTCGGGGGCATCAACCTCGAGGACATCGCCGCACCCCAGTGCTTCTCGGTCGAAGAGCAGCTCCAGGCCAGCCTGGACATCCCGGTGTTCCACGACGACCAGCACGGCACCGCGGTGGTCGTGCTCGCCGCTCTGCGCAACGCGCTGAAGATCATCGACAAGAAGATGGACGAGCTGTGCGTGGTGATCGCCGGAGCCGGTGCCGCCGGCGTGGCGATCGCCAAGATCCTGCGCGACGCGGGGGTGCCGATCGTGATCGGAACCGACCGCAAGGGCGCGATCCACAGCGAGCGCACCGACCTCAACGAGGCCAAGGCACGCCTGGCCGAGATCACCAACCCCGAACAGCGCACCGGCAGCCTGGGCGAGATGCTCAAGGGTGCCGACGTGCTGGTGGGCGTGTCTGGACCGGGCCTGGTCACCCCCGACGACCTGCGCACGATGGCTCACGACCCGATCGTGTTCGCGCTGGCCAACCCCGAACCCGAGATCCGGCCCGAAGAAGCCAACGGTGCCGCCGCGGTGATCGCCACGGGTCGGTCCGACTTCCCCAACCAGATCAACAACGTGCTGGCCTTTCCGGGGATCTTCCGGGGCGCGCTCGACGCCGGCGCCACCCAGGTCACCGAGAACATGAAGCTCGCGGCGGCCGCGGCGATCGCCGCCGCGGTGCCAGAAGACGAGCTGAACGCGGAATGCATCATCCCGTCGGTGTTCGACACCTCGGTGTCGCCAGCGGTGGCCGCCGCAGTGGCCACCGCCGCCCGAGCCGACGGCGTGGTCCGCTGAGGAGCCACTCCGGGCGACGATGACGATCCAAGCGGTCACGTTCGACTTCTGGAACACGCTGGTCCGTGAGAACCACGACCTGTGGGACCACCGCACCCGGGCGTGGTCGACGCTGCTGGCCGACCACGGTCACCCCGTGGACGACGCGGTGCTGCAGGCCGCGTTCGACGCCGGGTGGCGCGCCTATGTGGCCGCCTGGAACGCGAACGTGCCCTTCGACGCCGCCGACGCCTTGCGGGTGGCCCTGGACGCCCTCGGGATCGACGCCGGTGCCGAGCTCACCGACGCGCTGCTGACCGTCATCACCGACCCGCCACCAGACCATCTGCCCCACCTCAACCCGAATCTGATCGGGACGCTCACCGCGTTGCGCGACGCCCGGGTCCGGATCGGCATCGTGTGCGATGTGGGCCTGACCCCGTCGCGGGTGCTGCGCCGCTACCTGGACGACCAGGGCGCGTTGGAGTTCTTCGACCACTGGTCGTTCTCCGACGAGGTCGGCGTCTACAAGCCCGACGCGGCGATCTTCCGCCATGCCCTGGCCGGACTGGGTGACGTGGCTCCCGAGCGCACCGCGCACATCGGGGATCTGCGCCGCACCGACATCGCCGGCGCCCGGGGCATGGGCATGCGGGCGGTGCGCTACACGGGCGTCTTCGACGACCCCGCCCTGCCCGACGCGCCGATCATCGACGGTGACCACGTGATCAGCGACCACGCCGAGCTGCTCGAGGTCCTCGCCATCGGCTGACCTCGCCAGGTCTGCGGCTGATTTCGCAAGGCCTGCGGTGTCAGGTCGACACGTCGAGGTGGTGCATCGCGTCGTCGGGCACCCGGGCGACGACCGCCGCGTCCTCGGCCGAGGCCTCCGGACCGAATCCGAGCACCACCGAGCCGCCCGCGCCGCACGCGGGACAGCGGGCGGCGACCACCAGCACCATGTCGTCGGGGTCGGACTGTCCCTCGAGCCGGGTCGCCCACACGTCGTCGAACTCGTCGACCGGCGATGCCTGCTCGCAGTTGCCGCACCGCAGCCGGGCGTCGTCGGAGGCCGGACGGAACGACGTGCCGTAGTCGATGCGGGCCAGGTCGTCGGTGATCTGGGCGGCGTTGTCGGGACGGGTGAGCTCGAGGCGTGGGTCCTGGGACATCGGGTCCTCCATCGACGGTTTGGTCATCAGGAGGACTCCCCGGGAGCTCCGATCCCAAACCCGACCCGACCCGTGGCCGCGCCGGGTCGGCGACCTCGGGGCCGGTGAGGGCTGGGCGCCGTGGTCAGCCCATGGCGCGGTCGCCGTGGGCGAGGGCCGCGTCCAGGATCGCGAGCCCGGCGCGGGCCTCGTCGTGAGGCGTGGTGCACGGGGGCACGATGTGGATCCGGTTGGTGTTCGCCAGCACCAGCAACCCGGCCTGCGCGCAGTCGGCGGCGATCTCGGCGACCACGGCCGGCGCCAGCGGCTCGCGGGTGCCGGGGTCGGCGACCAGGTCCAGCGCCCAGAACGCGCCGACGCCCCGGGCCTCGCCCACGCAGGCGTGGGACTCGGCCAGCGCGCCCAGACCCGGACCCAGCACGTCGGTGCCCAACGCCTCGGCCTGCTCGTTGACGTCCTCGGCGCGCATCACGTCGATCGTGGCGACCGCCGCGGCGCACGCCAGGGGATGGCCCGAATAGGTCAGCCCGCCCGGGTAGCGGCGGTGCGCGAAGGTCGAGGCGATCTTCTCGCCGATCACCACGCCACCGAGTGGGACGTATCCGGAGTTGACGCCCTTGGCGAAGGTGATCAGGTCGGGCACCACGTCGTGGTGGTCGAGCGCGAACCAGCGTCCGGTGCGACCGAACCCGGCCATCACCTCGTCCAGGATCAGCACGATGCCGTGCCGGTCGGCGAGCTCGCGGACCCCGGCCAGGTACCCGGGCGGCGGCGGAATGATCCCGGCGGTACCCGGGATCGTCTCCATCAGCACCGCCGCGATCGTCTCGGGCCCCTCGGCCTCGATGACCCGCTCCAGGTGCGCCAGGGCCCGGTCGCACTCCTCGGCGAGGGTGCGTGAGTGGAACTCGGTCCGGTACAGGAACGGACCGAAGAAGTGCACCGTGCCATTCACCCCCAGGTCGATCGGCCAGCGCCGCGGGTCCCCCGACAGGTTGAGGGTGGTGTGGGTGCCGCCGTGGTAGGAGCGGTACGAGGTGAGGATCTTGTGGCGGCCGGTGTGCAGCCGGGCCATGCGGACCGCGTGCTCCACCGCATCGGCGCCGCCGTTGGTGAAGAAGACCTTGTCCAGACCCTCCGGGGCGACCTCGGCGATGCGCTGGGCCGCCTGGCTGCGCGCCTCGTTGGCGTGCTGGGGAGCGATCGTGCACAGCAGGTCGGCCTGGGCCTTGATGCCCTCGACGATGCCGGGGTGCTGGTGGCCCACGTTGGTGAACACGAGCTGGCTGGTGAAGTCCAGATAGGAACGCCCGTGGTCGTCCCAGACATGGCAGCCCTGGGCCGAGGTGATGACCATCGGGTCCAGTTCGGCCTGCGCGGACCACGAATGGAACACGTGCTTTCGGTCGAGTTCGTAGGCGTCGGACACGGGGTTCTCCTGGGGGTGGGCGTCGCCACGGCGGGGGCCCTCCACCGTAGGCGTGGATCCCGGCGCCGGGCGCGGCGGCGTCGCCGGGTCAGCCCCCATCGTCGGTCGCAGCACGATGATGCCGTTTGTCACGGCAATGGACGGGAAGCCTCCCTGCGCCATGGGTGGCTTTTCAACACCTCGAGCGATCCGGCGCCCCGGGGCGTCACGGGCGACGCGACCAGGGCCGGTGCGAACCGGCCGGGCCCGGAACCGACGGGTGGCCCCGGGGTTGTGGGTCCTGGGTGCGGTGGCGCTGGCCGGATGCGGCGGCGACCACTCGGTGGTTCAGCCCAAAGGGCCCGAAGCGGCGCGTATCGCCGCGCTGTCGTGGTTCATGTTCGGCCTCGCCGGGGTGATCACCGTGGTGGTGTTCGTCCTGTTGGCGGTCGGCTTGTTCCGGCGCGGCTCGGGTGAGGCCGATCCCCGCTGGTGGCGGCCCCTGGTCATCGGCGGAGGCGCGGTGCTGCCCGGCATCGTGCTGGCCACGCTGTCGGGTCTGACGGTGTGGGCGCTGAGCACCGACCCGGGTTCGGAACCCGGCGAGGTGCACATCACCGTGGTGGGTCGCCAGTACTTCTGGGACGTGGCCTACGAGGGCACCGCCGCGGTGACCGCCAACGAGATCCACATTCCTGTGGACACCCCGGTTCGGTTGCGTCTGGAGAGCACCGACGTGATCCACAGCTTCTGGGTGCCGGCCCTGGCCGGCAAGGTCGACATGATCCCGGGCAAGACCAACCACCTCACGATCCGGGCGGACGAACCGGGCACCTACCGGGGTCAGTGCGCGGAACTCTGCGGCATCCAGCACGCCAACATGGCCCTCGAGGTCATCGCCACCCCCCGCGCCGAGTTCGACCGGTGGCTCACCAACCAGGCCCGCGAGGCAGCCGAACCCTCCTCGGCGACCGAGCAGCGGGGCCTCGAGGTGTTCACCTCCCACGCCTGCGCGGGCTGCCACACGATCCGGGGAACCTCCGCAGAGGCCACGGTCGGTCCCGACCTGACCCACGTCGCCGAACGCCGCACGCTCGCCGCGCTGACGATCCCGAACGACCGCGCGCACCTGCAGGACTGGATCCTGAACGCCCAGAGCGTCAAGCCCGGCGCCGCGATGCCCGACCTGGCCATGTCCGACGCGGACGCCGACGCGCTCGTCGCCTACCTGAGCGGGCTCCGGTGACCACCACCGACACCCGGGTCCTGGTCGAACCCGACGACGGGCTCCTGGCAGAGGACGACGAACGTCTCGAGGCGATCTGGAAGGACGCGCCCGGCATCCCCGGGTTCCTGACCACCGTGGACCACAAACGCATCGGCACCCGCTACCTGGTCACCGCCGTGGTGTTCCTGTGCATCGGCGGGATCGAGGCGATGTTCATGCGGTTCCAGCTCGCCGGGCCCGGAGGATCGCTGCTCGCGGCCGACACCTACAACCAGATCATGACCATGCACGGGACGACCATGATCTTCCTGTTCAACACGCCGGTCTTCGCCGGGTTCGGCAACTACCTGGTCCCCCTGCAGTGCGGCGCCCGCGACATGGCCTTTCCCCGGCTCAACGCGCTGAGCTACTGGATCTACCTGTTCTCGGGAATCCTGCTGTACGGCTCGTTCGTGGTCCAGGACATCCCCGACGCGGGATGGTTCGCCTACACCCCGCTGTCGTCGTCGGCCTACGCGCCCGGCCTGGGGCTGGACTTCTGGGCGATCGGGGTGGTGTTCCTGGGGGTGTCCACCACGATCGGCGGGATCAACTTCATCGTCACCATGCTGCGCATGCGCGCCCCGGGCATGTCGCTGAACCGCATGCCGCTGTTCTGCTGGGGCATCCTGACGATGTCGTTCATGATCGTGTTCGCCCTGCCGGCGATCACCCTGGCGGGCGCGCTGCTCGAAGTCGACCGTGCCTATGGCCTGCGGTTCTTCGACCCGTCGCTGGGCGGCGAACCCCTGCTGTACCAGCACCTGTTCTGGATCTGGGGCCACCCCGAGGTCTACATCCTGTTCATCCCGGCCACCGGGATCATCTCGATGGTGCTGCCGGTGTTCGCCCGCCGCCGCATCATCGGCTACCACCTGATCGTCGCCGCGCTCATCGCCACCGGCTTCATCAGCTTCGGGCTGTGGGTGCACCACATGTTCGCCACCGGAGTGCCCCTGGTGGTGACCAGCTTCTTCTCCGCCGCGTCGCTGACCGTCGCCATCCCCAGCGGCGTGCAGATCTTCGCCTGGCTCGCCACGCTGCTCGCCGCGCGCAAGGTGCACTTCGAGGCGCCGATGCTGTTCGCGATCGGCTTCGTGGTGGTGTTCGTGATCGGCGGCATGACTGGCGTGATGGTCGGCGTGGTGCCCTTCGACCAGCAGGTCACCGACAGCTACTTCGTCGTCGCGCACTTCCACTACGTGCTCATCGGCGGCACGTTGTTCCCCGCGCTGGCCGGGTTGTACCTGTGGTTTCCCAAGATCACCGGTCGCATGTGGTCCCGTGGCGCCGCCATCGGCTCGTTCTGGCTCACCTTCGTCGGAACCAACCTCACGTTCTTTCCCCAGCACATCCTGGGGCTGCGAGGGATGCCCCGGCGCGTCTACACCTACCACCCGGGTCTGGGGTGGGACTTTCTGAACCTGCTGTCCACCATCGGGGCGGTGGTGCTCGCCGCCGGGGTGGCCCTCACCGTGGGCAACCTGGCCTGGGCCTGGCGCCGGGGTCGACCGGCGGTCGCCGACCCCTGGGGAGGCGAGACCCTGGAGTGGGCGGTGTCCTCACCGCCGCCGTCCTACAACTTCGCCGCGGCGCCCATCGTTCGCAGCGGTGAGCCGGTCTGGGACGTCGCCGAGGGCCGCCCCGGCCAGGTCGTCACCCAGATCGGGGGCCAGAACCTGCCCGACCCCGCCGACGACCACCACCACGCGGTGCTCACCACGCCCCTGAACGCCTCCCGTCCCGAGGTGGTCACGATGCCCGGCCCCTCGGCGATGCCGCTGGTGTTGGCACTCACCCTGGCGCTGTTCTGCGTCGGCCTGCTCGCCCGTTCCACGCCGCTGCAGGTCGCCGGGATCGCGCTCAGCACCTTCGCGCTGCTGCGTTGGCACCACGAGGTGGGGAGCTGACATGACCACCCGCGCGCTGGACCCACCGGTGGGACCGAACACCGACCTGATACCGATCGTCGACACCCCCGCGGCCGGCCGGCCCCTGGGCTGGTGGGGCACGGTCGGGTTGATCGCCACCGAGGGCACCCTGTTCGGTCTGTTGTTGTTCGTGGCGCTGTACCTGCGCGCCAACGCGGACGTCTGGCCGCCGGCGGGCGTCGAGGACCCCGAGCTGCTGCGCAGCGGCATCCGCAGCGCGATCCTCATCGGATCGTCGATCCCCGCGTTCCTCGCCTCCCGGGCGCTCCGGGCGGGCCGGGTCCGGCGGTTCAGGACCCTGATCGTGGTCACCGTGGTCATGGGCACGGTGTTTCTCCTGGGGCATGTGCGCGAGTTCGTGCACCTGTCCGAGAAGTTCACCCCGACCTCCCACGCGTACGGATCGACGTTCTACGTGATCACCGGGCTGCACGGGGTGCACCTGGTCATCGGGCTGATCGTGCTGGCTTACCTGTGGGTGCAGGCCACGCGGGGTCGCTACGACGCCGGCGGCGAACCGGTCGGCGTGCAGTGCGGGCTGCTGTACTGGCATTTCGTCGACGCGGTGTGGGTGGGGGTCTTCGGCGTGCTCTACGTGTCGGAGCGGTTCTGATGAGCCCCGGCGAGGTTCGGGGACTGCGCGGGGGCCGTGCGGAGATCCTCGATCCCGACGACGTGATCGAGCCGTTCCCCGCCGGCACCTACCGGGTGCCGCTGTGGGCGCTGCTCTTCGCGGTCGTGGCGGGCCCGTTCAACTGGTTCGCGCACCTGTCGTTGACCAGCGCGGTGGTGGGCTGGCAGTGCAACCACGACACCACCTGGCCGGTCAACGCCCTGACCCTGGTGCTCGGCGGGATCGGCGTCGCGTCGATGGTGGTCGCCTGGCGGATCCACCGGCGTGCCCGGCGGGTGCCCGACTCGGCGCGGGCCCGGGCCGTGTCGATGATCGCGCTGGTCGGGTTGCTGTGGGGCGGCATCTCGCTGATCGTCACCATCGCCGAAGGTATCCCCAACGTGGTGGGCGTCCCGTCATGTCCCCGGTGAGCGGCACGCTGGTCGCCCATGCCGGTCCCGGCGCAAGCGCGCTGGTGGGCGTGACCCTGGTGTTCGCGGCGTCGTTGTGGACGCTGGGCACCGTGCGGATGCTCACCGGTCGGCCGGGGCTGCGCCGCGCGGTGGGGGTGGTGCGACCGATCCTGGGTCTGGTCGGTGTCGTCGTGGTCGGCGCGGCCCTGGCACCGACGGTGGAACGCCTGGCCGAGCAGACGCTGTGGGTCCACATGGTCCAGCATCTGGCGCTGGGGCTGGTCGGCCCGCTGTTGATCGTCGTGGGCAGACCGGTGCTGGTGCTCTCGTCGGTGCTCGAACCGGACGCCCGGCGCCGCCTCGACCGGCGGCTGGGGGGCCTGCGCCGCCGCGTGGGCATCCGGGGCCGGGTCGTGATCTGGGCCGCCGTGGCCGCCGCGACCCACGTCGGGGTCTGGTGGGCCTGGCACGTACCGGCGCTCTACGACCTGGCGATCGGCAACGACCTGGTCCATGCCGCCGAACACGCCGGCCTGTTCTGGGCCGGGGTGCTGCTGTGGTGGGTGTGCCTGGAGATCAGGTGGCGGGAGCGGGGGCCGGTGGCGGTGCTGACGCTGTTCGCCGCGGCGGTGGGCACTGGGGTGGTCGGCGCGCTGTTGACGATCGCGCCGGAGCCGGTGTACGCGACCTCCGCGGCCGGAGTGCGCCGCTGGGGGCTGACCCGCCTGTCGGACCAGCAGCTCGCCGGGGCGATCATGTGGGTCGCCGGTGGTGCGCTGTATCTGGCCGCCGCCACGCTGGTCGCGCTGCGCTGGCTGCTCGCCGGTCCCAGGCCGGGCCAGGCGATGTTCGTCGCGGCACCGCGGTCCGAGAGCCCGGCCGAGTCCGCCGCGCCCCTGGCCGCGCCCCGCGCCGGATGAGCCCGCGCCGCGTGGGTGGAGCGGGTTTGTCCGGAACCGGTGCCGGGAAGTGGCCCTGCGAGGGAGGACATCGGATCAAGGAGAACCACGATGGCCGACGACCACGCATCCGAACGGAGCGACGACGACGTCGACCGGGTCCACCCCGGTGGCGGCACCGACGCCCTCGGGCAGCGGATCGAACGGGACACCGAGCTGGCCGAGGAGCTGGCCGAACAGACCGACGACCCCGACGAGGCCGCCCGCCGTTTCGAGGAAGAGAAGGAAGGCCCCCGACCCGAGGACCTGCCCACCGAGCAGCGTCCCTGACCACGCTGGTCGGCCGTGTCGACCGGCCTTCGGTTTCGCCGGTCGCCCCGCCCGGGAGCGCGCGCGCAAACCCCCGAAAGGCCCAGCGAAGTCCACC
>CAYVAS010000024.1:20554-32449 GCA_964449375.1 uncultured Iamiaceae bacterium
CCCCCCCCCCCCCGGCCCCCCCCCCCCGGGGGGGGGTGGGGGGGGCCGTGGGGGGGGGTCCCCCGCCCCCCCCCGCCGGGTAGCGCGCGCGAAACCCCGAGAAAGGAGCATCGATGTCCACGATGCAGAACACCGAGACCGGTGACATCACCGGGACCGCCGACAAGGACTACAACCTGATCTGGTTCACCGAGGCCTGCCTGGACAACGCGCTGCGGCTCGAGACCTACGTGGCCGACGCCCGACGCCAGGGCGACGACGAACTCGTCGACCTGTTCCAGCGTGCCCAGCACGACAGCCGGAAGGGCGCCGAGCAGGGCAAGGCCCTGCTCGCGAGCCGCCTCGGTTCCTGACGCACGTCGGCGGGACACCGCGGGCGGCGCAACCGCCCGCGGGTCGCGGGCCGGGCTATTGCCCGGTCCCACACTCCGCCCGGGAACGTCCCGGGCCGGCGGAGCATCTCCGGAGACAGGAGGAGATCCATGACCAAGACCGCCGACTTCATGTTGCACCGTCTCACCGAGTGGGGCATCCACCGGGTCTTCGGGTATCCCGGCGACGGCATCAACGCCATGCTCGGCGCCTTCGACCGTGCCGACGGCGACCCCGAGTTCATCCAGACCCGGCACGAGGAGATGGCCGCGTTCATGGCCACCGGCCACGCCAAGTTCACCGGCGAGATCGGTTGTTGCATGGCCACGTCCGGTGGCGGCGCGATCCACCTGCTCAACGGGCTCTACGACGCCAAGCTCGACCACGCCCCGGTCGTCGCGATCGTCGGCCAACAGCGCCGGATGTCGCTGGGCGCGGCCTTCCAGCAGGAGATCGATCCCAACAGCCTGTTCAAGGACGTCTCGTCCGATTTCGTCCAGACCTGCATGGTGCCCGAACAGGCCCGCCACCTCATCGACCGGGCCTGCAAGGTCGCGCTCACCAACCGGACCGTGGCCACGATCATCCTGCCCGAGGACGTCGGCGAATCCGAGGCGGTGACCTCCCCGCCCCGTGAGCACGGCGCGGTCTTCTCCAGCGTGGGGTGGTCCCGACCCCGCATGCTCCCCGACCCGGACGAGCTGGCCACCGCCGCCCAGGTGCTGAACGAGGGCGAACGCGTCGCGATCCTCATCGGCCAGGGGGCTGCCGAGGCTGCCGACGAGGTCGTCGAGGCCGCCGAACTGCTCGGCGCCGGCGTCGCCAAGACCTCACTGGGTCGGTCGGTGCTCCCCGACGATCTGCCGTTCGTGACCGGACCGATCGGCCTGCTGGGTTCCACGGCGAGCCACGCCATGATGCAGAACGCCGACACCCTGTTCATGATCGGCACGAGCTTCCCCTACACCGAATGGCTGCCGCCCGAGGGCCAGTGCAAGGGCGTCGAGATCGACATCGACGGCCGCATGATCGGGGTGCGCTACCCGATGGACGCCCACCTGGTGGGCGATGCGAAGCACACCCTGGCCGAGCTCGTCCCCATGCTGGAGCGCAAGGAGGACCGCTCCTGGCGCAGCACCATCGAAGCCGAGGTCGACGAGTGGCGACGCGTCGAGGACCGGCGCGTGCACGACCCCGCGAAGCCGATGAACCCCCAGCTCGTCGTCCATGAGCTCTCCGAGCGGCTACCCGAGGGCAGCATCGTCACCACCGACGCCGGGACCGCGGCGACCTGGTGGTCCCGCCACCTGAAGCTGCGCGACGGCATGGACGCGTCGCTGGCGGGCAACCTCGCGACGATGGGGCCGGGAACCCGTACGCGATCGCCGCGAAGCTCGCCCACCCGGACCGGCCCGTGATCGCCGTGGTGGGTGACGGTGTGTTCCAGATGAACGGCATGGCCGAGCTCATCACGGTCAAGCGCTACCTGGACCGCCTCAGCGGATCGCCCCTGATCTTCTGTGTGCTCAACAACCACGACCTCGCTCAGGTCACCTGGGAGCAGCGGGCCATGGCCGGGGACCCCCGGAACCTCGACACCCAGGCGGTCCCGGACGTGCCCTATGCCGAGTTCGCCGAACTGTTGGGTCTCACCGGCATCCGGTGCGACGACCCCGCCCGGATCGGTGACGCCTGGGACCGCGCCTTCGCGGCGTCCGGGCCGGTCGTGATCGACGCGGTGGTCGACGCCGACGTGCCGCCCATTCCGCCGCACGTGTCGAGCTCTCAGGCCTCCGCGGTGGTCGCCGCGTTGCGCCAGGGCGACCCGGATGCGTGGAGCATCCTGGTGCGGGGTGCCCGACAGAAGGCCCACGAGTTCACCGAGTCGGTCGCCGGCGCCCTGCCCGGTGAACGGCGGTGACGACGACCACCCCGGTCAGCATCCGCGCCGAGGCGCCCCGGCACCGTTCCCGGGCCCGCACCGGTGCGGACCGCCTCGACCAGCTCGATGTCGATGTCGCGGCCCTCGAGGCCGATCTGCGCGCCGAGGTCGACGGGGAGGTCCGTTTCGACGCGTCGAGCCGAGCGCTGTACGCCACCGACGCGTCGAACTTCCGTCAGGTCCCCATCGGCGTGGTCGTGCCCCGCACCCTCGACGCGGTGGTCGCCACGACCACGGTGTGCCACCGCCACGGTGCACCGCTGGTGAACCGGGGCGGCGGCACGAGCCTGTCGGGGGAGACCGTCAACGTCGCGGTGGTCGTGGACTTCTCCAAGTACCTGCACGCCATCGGCCCCGTCGACGTCGAGCGGCGCCGGGTCACCGCGGAACTCGGCGTCATCAACGAGGTGCTCAACCGCACGATCGGCCACACCGGGTGGATCTTCGGCCCCGACCCCTCCACCCACTCGCGCTGCACGCTGGGTGGCAACGTGGGCAACAACTCCTGTGGCATCCATTCGGTGCAGTCCCACCTGCACGGACCCGGGCCGCGCACCTCCGACAACGTCGCCGCGCTCGAGGTGCTCACCTACGACGGTGCCCGGTTCTGGGTCGGAGTCGACGAAGAGGACGACCTGGACCGCATCATCGCCCAAGGGGGTCGCAAAGGCGAGATCTACGCGCGGCTCCGGGCGCTGCGGGACCGCTACGCGGACGACATCCGGGCCGGCTATCCCTCGGTGGAGCACCTGCCCCGGCGGGTGTCGGGCTACAACCTCGACGAGCTGTTGCCCGAGAACGGCTTCAACGTCGCCCGGGCCCTGGTGGGAACCGAGAGCACCTGTGTCACCGCCCTGCGCGGCACGTTCCTGCTCACCCCCGCGTTGGGGCACCGCACCACCGTGGTGATCCAGTACCCCGACGTGGCCACCGCCGCCGACGCGGTCCCCGACATCCTGGAATGGAAACCGATCGGGCTGGAAGCGCTCGACCATCGGCTGGTCCACAACGAGGCCGTCATGGCGATGGCTCCCGAGAGCCTCGAGGCGCTGCCCCGACGGGGCGGTCATTCCGCGTGGCTGCTCGTGCAGTTCGGCGCCGACGACGCCGAGACCGTCCACGCGCACACCGACGATTTCGTCGCGCGGTTGCACCGGGACCTGGACGATGCGGCCGATCGCATCGTGGTGTCCTCGGACCGACCCGGTGACGCCGATGCCGAACAGCTCTGGCACGCCCGCGAAGCCGGGCTTGGCGCCACCGCCTTCGGCCCCCAGGGCCTCGACCACTGGCCCGGCTGGGAGGACTCCGCGGTGCCGCCGGCGTCGCTCAGCGAGTACCTGGTCGACCTGCAGCAGCTCCAGGACCGTCACGGCCTGGTCGGCGCGCTGTACGGCCACTTCGGCGAGGGGTGCGTCCACTCGCGCATCGACTTCGACCTGCGCAGCGCCGACGGGCTGGCGAACTACCGGGCGATCCTGGACGACGCGGCCCACCTGGTCGCCTCCTATGGCGGGTCGTTGTCGGGCGAGCACGGCGACGGCCAGCAGCGGGCCGCTTTCCTGGAGGTGCAGTACGGGCCGCGGCTGGTCGAGGCGATGGAGGAGTTCAAGGCCATCTGGGACCCGGACCACAAGATGAACCCGGGCAAGGTCGTGCACCCGTACCGGCCCGACGAGAACCTGCGGCTCGGTCCCGGCGAGCAGACCTGGCGTCCCGCCACCCGCATGGCCTACCCCGAGGACGACCAGAGCTTCGCGCACGCCACGCTGCGCTGTGTCGGCATCGGCGAATGCCGTCGCCCCGACGCCCGGTCCACGATGTGTCCCAGTTTCCAGGTGACCCGGGAGGAGACCCATTCCACCCGGGGTCGCGCCCGGCTGTTACGCGAGATGCTCGAAGGCGACGTCATCACCGACGGGTGGCAGTCCCGGGAGGTGGCCGACGCGCTGGATCTGTGCCTCGCCTGCAAGGGCTGCACCAGCGACTGCCCGGTCGAGGTGGACATGCCCCGCTACAAGGCGGAGTTCCGTCACCACCACTTCCGGTCGTGGCGACGTTGGCGGCACCGGCGTGCCTACGCGTTCGACTTCATCGATCAGGCCGCCCGAGTGGCCTCGTACGCGCCCGAGCTGGCGAACGTCGCGACCCGCACGCCGGGGCTGCGCAGCCTCGCCCGCTTCGCCGCGGGCATCGACCAACGGCGGGAGCTGCCGCAGTTCGCACCCCGGACGTTGCAGCAGTGGTTCTCCCGGCGTGGCGGCACCGTCAACCCCGACGGACCCAGGGTCGTGGTGTTCCCCGACACCTTCGACAACCACTTCACCACCGACGTCGGGGTCGCCGCGGTGGAGGCCCTCGAGGCTGCCGGCTGGCAGGTCGTCATGCCCGCCCGTCACGTGTGTTGTGGCCGACCGCTCTACGACTACGGCTTTCTCGACGCCGCCGAACGGTACCTGCGACGGGTCGTGGACCTGCTGGCCGATGACCTGGTGGCCGACACGCCGGTGGTGGGACTGGAACCGAGTTGCCTCGCGGTGTTCAAGGACGAAGGGCCCCACCTGTTGCCCGACGACGACGGGGTGGCCCGCCTCGCGCGCAACGCCGTGCACTTCGCCGAGTTCTTCGACCAGAACGACATCGAGGTGCCCGGGTGGCCCCGGGAGGCGGCCTACTGGGGCCACTGCCACCAGCGGGCCACCGGCGGTACCGACCCGGGTCGCGCCGTGCTGACCCGGATGGGCGCGGACGTCGAGGTACTCGAGGGCGGGTGCTGTGGGCTGGCGGGGTCGTGGGGGTTCGAGCAGGGCAAGTTCGCCATTTCCGCCGAATGCGGCGAGCAGGCGCTGCTGCCCGCGGTGCGCGCCGCGCCCGAGACCACCGCGATCGTCGCCGACGGGTTCTCGTGCCGCACCCAGATCGCGGAGCTCGCCGGGGGCCGGCGGGCCCTGCACCTGGCGCAGGTACTGCAACTCGCCCGCGCCGACGCCGCCCCCGCGCACCGTGGCGGACCGCCCGAGCAGGCGCCGGAGCTCGGGGGACGGCCCACCGCGCCCCTCGCCCGGCGGGTCGCCCGCACTGTCGTGCCCCTGGCCGGACTCGCCGGTGGCCTCGCTCTGGCCACACGAACAGTCCGAAAGGCGCTCCGGCGATGAGCGGCCGACCCGTCACGGTCATCACCGGCGCGTCCGGTGGGGTGGGCCGGGCTCTGGCCAGAGAGCTGGCCACCCGCGGCCACGATGTCGGCCTGATCGCCCGGGGTGAAGCGGGGCTGCACGGCGCGGCCGCCGACGTCGCCGACCGGGGTGGCACCCCGTGCGCGGTGGCCGCGGACGTGGCCGACGCGGACGCCGTGGAGCACGCCGCGACGCGGATCGAGGCGGCTCTCGGGCCGATCGACGTGTGGGTGAACAACGCGATGACCACCGTGTTCGCGCCGATCGCCGAGCTGGAGGCCGCCGAGGTGCGCCGCGCCACCGAGGTCACCTACCTGGGCGCGGTCCACGGGACGCTCGCTGCCCTGCACCGCATGCGTCCCCGCGACCACGGCACGGTCGTGTTCGTCGGGTCGGCCCTGGCCTACCGGGGGATCCCATTGCAGGCGCCCTACTGCGCCGCCAAGTCCGCGATCCGTGGCTTCCACGACTCGTTGCGGACCGAGCTGCTGGCCGAGGGGTCCGGGGTGCGCACCACCATCGTGCACCTGCCGGCGGTGAACACGCCCCAGTTCGGTTGGTGTCGGGCCAAGGTCGACACCCACCCCCAACCGGTGCCGCCGATCTACCAACCCGAATGGTGCGCGGCACGGATCGCCGACGCGATCCAGACCGTGCCACGGCAGCGGATCCTGGGCTCGTGGAACCGCATGGTGGTCGCGCTGGCGAAGGTCATGCCGGGCGTGGGCGACCACTACCTGGCCCGGACCGGCCGGGAAGGCCAGCTCACCGACATTCCCATCGACCCGAATCGCCCCGACGACCTGTGCGCGCCGGTCGACGCGGCCGCCGACCACGGTGCCCGGGGGATCTTCGACGCCCGCGCCCACGGGGTCGCCACCCCGGCCTTTCTCACCGACGTGCCGTCCCAGGTCAGCGCGTTCGCCTCGTCTGCGGCGGCCCGGGCCGCCGAGGTCGGCCGGCGGCTCATCGCCCTGCGTCCTCGTTGACCCCGACCGGGGAGGGATCGGCGTCGGGCTCGATCTCGGTCCGGGTCGGTGGTGGGTCCGCCCGGCGCAGATCGCGGCACCAGCGGGTCACCAGGAACCCGATTCCGATGGGGAGCACGATCGCCGCGACCCGCAGCGCCCAGACCATCGCGTCCACCGACACGCCCAGCTCCGAGGCGAGCACGTCGTTGCCTCCGGCCACGAACAACACGGTGTAGAAGGTGAACACCCCCGCCCCAAGCCCGGTGCGCCAGGGCCGGTCCCGGGGCCGGTCCAGCAGGTGGTGGTCCCGGTCGTCGCCGGTGATGCGCCGTTCGATCACCGGCCAGGCGTACAGCAGCGCGAAGCTCACCCCGGGCAGCAGCACCGCCGGGAAGAACAGGTTGGGGATCGTCACGTCGAACACCACCAGGTGTCCTGGCGGCATCAACCGCAGCGCGCCCTCCAACCATCCCATGTACCAGTCCGGCTGAGCCGCGGTGGTCACCGCCGTGGGGTCGTAGGGGCCGTACAGCCAGATGGGGTTGATCTGCACGAACGCACCCAGGGCCACCAGCACCGCCGCGACCCCGAAGAACAGCGCCACCGAACGCGCCGCGTACGCCGGCCACAGTCGGGTGCCCACGACGTTGTCCTCGGCGGCGCGTCCGCCCCGGAACTGCGAATGGTGCTGACGCCACACGATTGCCAGGTGCACCGCGACCAGGGCCACGATCGCGCCGGGGACGATGAACACGTGCACCACGAACAGCCGCGAGATGACCTGCTCGCCGGGGAAGGCCCCGCCGAAGACGAAGAACGCCAACGCGGGACCCACGAAGGGGATCGACAGGATCACCGACCACATGATCCGCAGCCCGGTGCCCGAGAGCAGGTCGTCCAGCAGCGAGTAGCCCGCGAAGCCGTTCACCAGCGCCAGCAGCAGGAGCGTGGAACCCAGATACCAGTTGAGATCGCGGGGCTTGCGGAACGCGCCGGTGAAGAACAGGCGGGCCACGTGCGCGACGATCGCCGCGACGAACACCAGCGCCGCCCAGTGGTGGACCTGCCGGAACAACAGACCCGCCCGGACGTCGAAGCTCAGGTCCACGGTCGAGGCGTAGGCGGCGCTCATCGTCTGGCCCTGCAGGGGCTCGTAGCTGCCCTGGTAGACGAACTCGTGGGTGCTGGGGTCGAAGAACAGACTCAGGTAGGTGCCCGTGGCGACCAGGACCACGAAGGCATAGAGCACGACCTCACCGAACAGGAACGAGAAGTGGTCGGGAAACACCTTTCCCAAGGCTCTGGAGGTGAAGCTCGCGGCGCCGACCCGGTCGTCGATCCCCCGGACCAGGCGCCCCGCGAGGGTGCGGCGGCGCCGGCGCGGCCTGGCGGAGCGGCGTGGTCGCAGCGCCATCAGCGGTTCCAGAATCCGGGCCCGACCGGTTCGTCGAAGTCGCCGCGGGCGATCAGGTGGCCGTCGGCGTCGAGGTCGAGGGGCAACTGGGGGAGGGGACGTGACGCCGGGCCGAACACCGGCCTGGCCCCGTCGGTGACGTCGAACAGCGACTGATGGCACGGGCACATCAGTCGGTGTTCGTCGGGTTGGTAGACCCCCACCGGGCAACCCGCGTGGGTGCACACCCGGGAGAACGCGATGCAGCCCTGCACGGCTCCGCCGGCGTCCGCCGACCCGCCGACCGCGGTGTCGGTCCCCAGACCGATCAGGACCGTCTGGGCCGCGGCACGCGCCGCGGTGTCGTGGACGCCTTCGGGGTACACGGTGCGGGCCGTGCCGACCTCCAGGTCACCCGGGCGGATCACCTGGCCGTCCTCGCCGACCAGGCGCACCCCCCGGGCCCAGGCGGTGCGTTTCAGGGTCTTGCCCGGGCGGGGGCCCAGCGAACGGAGCGGGAACAGGGCCGCAAGCGACGCGGCGACCACCGAGGTGGTGCCCAGGCCCACCAGCAGGCGCCGGCGTTGGACACGGTTTTCGCCCCGCTCGAATCCGGCGAGCGCGGCGCGGCGTTCTTCGGGTGTGGAGGCCGGACGGGCGCGGGGTTCGACGGCGTCGCCCCGCTCCAGGGTGGTGTTGGCCCACACCCCCAGGCCGAGCGCGAGCCCGCCGAGCGCGATGACCGCGGAGAGGCCCTGGGCCCGGATGCCCAGGTCCAGCCAGTAGGCCGCGGCGAAGCCCGCCGCCCCGGCGAGCGCCGCGCCGAAACAGGCGGCGACCACGTATTCGAACGTTCCGGAACGCTCTGCGTTCTCGGAATCCGATTCGGTGGTCATCGAGGAAGCCTCCGGCCGGGCGTCGTCGCCGGTCACTTCCCCTCGGAGCGGGACACAAACGTCCCGCCTCACCCGCCGGAGCGGCGCTGGCCGAGCAGTCGGGTGATGACGATGATGGTGCCCAGGCCGAACACCCAGGCGATCAACCCTTCGGGGACCGGACCCAGACGACCCAGGTCGATGCCTCCGGGGTCGGCGGGGTCCTGGAGGACCTCGACGTAGGCGGCGATCTGGTCGGCCTCGGCCTCGGAGATCGACGCGTCGGGAAAGGTCGGCATCGCCCCGGGGCCGATCCGCAGCGCCTCGACCACCTGCACCGGCGTGGCCGCCGACAGGTCCGGCGCGTCGGCGCCCTTGGCGATGGCCCCACCGCCCCCGGCGGCCTGGTGGCAGCTCGCGCACCGCTCGCGGTAGAGCTGGCCGCCCCGGGCCACGTCGACGCCCCGGGTGGTGACCTCGGGGATCGCCGGGCCGTTCACCAGCGTCGCGGCGTACTCGACCAGCGCTCGCTGCTCGCGGGCGTCATAGGGCGAGGGGCGACGCTGCAGGGGCGCCGACGGGGAGGGCAGGGGCATCCGACCGGTGGTCACCATGAAGTCGATCGACGCGGCGCCCCGGTCGGTGATGTCGGGGCCACCTTGCCCGCCGCGGGCGTCCGGTCCGTGGCAGACCGCGCAGTCCCGCAGCCAGGTGACCCGGCCCTCGCCGGTGTCGACGGGGGCTGCGTTGGCTCCCAGGTCGGCCGGTGCGGCCCGCATCGCCGAGCGTGCCGGAGTGGTCGGTTCGGCGGCGGCGGTTCGGAGCACGCCCAGGGCTCCGCAGGCGACCACGCCGCACGCGAGCCACGAGTACACCAGCCCTCTGGCCATGCCGCGGAGGCTTCCCGGCGGACCGGGGGTCCACACATACGCGGCGGTGTCGGGATCCCTGCCGGTTCCGCCGGTCCCCGCACCACGCCGCTCCGGCAGCCCTGGGCGCTACCGCTGGTGGTCGGGACCGGCGTCGATCCGGTGACCTCACGCTTTTCAGGCGGCTAGGGGCACCGGCTCGGCGTCCGGTTCTGTCCGCTCAAGTCCGCCATAACCCCAGGTCACGAGGTATTGCGGTAGGTCACACGTTCGCCAACGTCCGCGAGGCTCCGTGACCGTCCTCGGCACTTAGGTGCCCGACTTGGTGCCCGAAGTTGCACTGGCCGGCTTTGGGGGTCGACGTGAGCGCGTGCTCGTGGCCGGAGGAATCATCCCGAGCCTGCTCGCTTGAGCCATTCGGTTCTTGACCCACGTTCGCGATTCATCCGAGTCGCCCTTGCCGATCATCTTCGCAATCTCTGCGCGCACCGATCCCTGACATCCGTCGCGGTGCCACCGGTACCAAGCTCGTGCCACCCGCCAAGCGTCGATGTTGGGTGGTCGCTCGGCGAACAGCCATGCCGCGTCCTTGTCGATGGTCCGTCGTTCGGCGGCCGTGGGTGCGAGGCCACCAGCTGTACCGAAGTGATACGCGGCCCAGCATCGACGCGCCCACGTGATTGCTTCGCCCGCGCGCGATCCGGCGATGCGCTCAGCGGTCAGTGACTTCGAGCAGTCGCCAATGACCTCGACCGCCGCGACCTTGTGAGATCCGACGAAGAACGGCTCGTCGCTGAGGAGGTCATCGCGGATCTCGTCGCCCAGATCGAATGCGATCGTGACCCGGTACTCGAATGGGTCGTCGATCAAGTCGCACACGTGTACCACGGCACTCGTCGACTCAGCGGCGTCGGGCAGCGGCTCAGCTACGTACCCGCTGAGCCACCAGATATCGCCACCGACGGCTGTAAAGAGCGGTACAGCTTGGGAGTCAATGATTGGATCGGCATGCGCCGGGTTCACACGATCCAATCTAGTCGGCATTCTGCATCCCGACGAGCACGAGTGACTACGTGCATGGTCGTTACACCGTCGAAAGGACACCAGCATGCCCGCCTCCGAAGCACCAGCCCCCGAGCCCATCGCCCTCGGAATCACCGAGATCCAACAGGCCACCTCGTTCGGCCGAACGTTCATTTACGACGCGATTCGATCCGGCGACCTCAAGACCTTCAAGGCCGGCCGTCGTCGCCTCGCGACCCGTGCCGCCGTGGCCGAGTGGGTCGCCGCTCTCGCCGCGAAGGACGCCGCAGCGTGAGGGCGCGAAGAGGACCGGCCATGCCCGGCCGGTCCCCACAAGATCGCCACCTCGAAGCAGCGCTCACCGGCCAGCGTACTCGCCCCGATCGCCCTCGGCGAGAGACCGTATACATGACCGGCTACCTCGCCCGCCTCGACACGAAGGAGGTCGCCGGCTCTGCCATCGAAGCCCTCGGGCGCTCCATCGACGAGCTCGAAGCCGAGATCGCCAAGCTGCGCCGTGCACTCGCCGAGGCGGACCGATGACCGCCGCGACACGCGCACCGTACGCCCTCGAGGCGCGCCAAGACGCCGAGGGAGTGCTGTGGCTCAGGATCGGCCCCGCAACCGAGCCCGGCGCTCCCGAGTTGATGCTCCTCATCACCGGCGCCGTCGACTACGCCGCGGACCCCTACGACCCGGCACGCGCCGACACCCTGAACCGCGCGGTCGAGGCCTACCGACTCGCCGGATTGGTGGCCGTCACGTGACCAGTTACCTCGACGACACCGCGGCAATCGAGCTCGCGATTCTCGACGGCATGCTGTTGCACCCAGTAACGGTCGTCGCCGTAGTCGAACGCGTCCGCGCCGAGGACTTCACCACCGAAGCTCGACGAGAGATGTACCGCGGCATCGTCCGCACCTGGCTCGGCGGCTACATGGACCACGAGCCGAACGGCTACGTCGGCTACGGCCGCTACCTCGTGGCCAATGACCGTTGGGCCGGCCACGTCTACGACGCTTCGACCGGCGACGCCCCAGGCGATCCGGTCGCGGCCGCGGACATCCTCGCCGAGCGGTCCCGCCGCCGGAGGCTCGCCGCGGAACTCGCTCTCGCCGCCGAAGCAGTGGCGAACGGAGCGAGCTTGGATCACGTTCGCCTCAAGCTGGAAGCGGTCGCGGCATGAGCGCCCAGCACGTCGACGAGTGGGACGACCTCGACCGCGACCCTGACGCGGAAGCATGGGCGACCGGACAGGCCGAACTCACCGACGA
>CAYVAS010000024.1:32549-34845 GCA_964449375.1 uncultured Iamiaceae bacterium
GTGCTCCGAGAGATCGACGCGCCAGGCGGAACGACGATGGCCGTTTGGCTCGAAGCGGCCGACACGTCTCGGGCGACCCTCTACCGGCACCGAACCGAACTACTGCGCGCCGGTTCGATCGTGAACGTCGGCACCGACAAGACGCCTAGATACCGAGTCAGCGATGAGGACTGACCGCGTCTCCCTGTCTCATGTCTCACCCCCAAGGGTGGGGGGTGAGATGAGACACCGGCACGAGTCTCATGAGACACCCGTGAGACGCGATGAGACCGTGAGACAGACCCGGCATAACCCCAGGTCATCCCACCTGCCCGCGCCGAGAGCGCCAATGAGACACCTCGACCTGAATCGCGCCCAGTCTCACGAGACGCCGCGCGGCTGTCTCACGGACCAAATGAGACACCCCGGACCCCGAAAGGCCCAACCATGACCAGCACCATGCCCTACGACCTGTCCACCATGGTCACCGCCGCCGTAGGACTCCGACGCGTCGGTCTCGACGGGCTCGCCGACGAACTCACCACCGAGATCCGAGAGCACCTGATCGAAGCCGCAGGCGTCAAACCTGGCGACGACCTCGAAGATGCCCTCGACCGAATCGGCGCGGTGGTCACCGAGGAACTCGGAGCCGAGGAATCGCGACGCCTGTTCGCCGCCATGGCCGAACGGCTCGAGGACGGCGCATGAGCGCGGAAGAGACCGATCTGGCCGAAGGGCCCCCGGACCCCATGGCCCGTAGCGGGCGACGATGCAAAGCCCGCGCCCGCTCGACCGGCAACCAATGCCGACAGCTCGCCCTCGACGGTCTCGAGGTCTGCCACTACCACGGTGGCGCGTCACCGCAGGCGAGGACCGCGCTCTCCAAGCGCCTGGCCGACGTCGAACTCGCCGAGGTCGTCGACGGCATCGACGTCCGCTTCGTCGAACCACTACGTGACCCGGCGCTCGAGTTGCGCCATGCCCTCGCCCAACAGGTCGCGATGAAGGACGAACTCCTCGACCGGCTCGCCGTCACTCCCGAAGACTCGCCGCTGTATTCGACGACCGCCGACCTCGCCGTCATCGCCCTCGACCGGGTGACCCGCCGACTCCTCGACGCGGCTCGGATACATGACGAACTGACCCGGAACGCCACGGCCCTGACCAGACGGGACGCCGACCGCATGGTCAAAGCGGTCACCGACGCCGTCGACGAACTCGGTATCGACCTCGACGCCGATGGAGGCCACGCCCGAGACGTGATCGGCGACCACTTCCGAAAAATCGTCGACGAGGACGAGGCCGCTAGCCGTCATCCGCCCGGCCCGCGTGAGGTCACCGGACCGGATCGCCAATGAACCCAAGCGGCCCGGGGCGCCCGGCGCCCACCGCGGGCACCTGATCGGGCACCAATGGCCCCGACTCACCCCCAATCCACCACCCCCGAAAGGAACCACCACCATGCCACCGAGCAACCCCCGAGCCGTTCGAGACGCCCTCGACGTGATCCACTCCGCCGACCCAACCACCGGCATCGGACGCGGGCAGCTCGCCTACGTAGCGCGCAACGGCCCGACCGCGTGTCGCCGCGCGGCCGAGGACATCCTCGGACGGTCCCAGGTCGCGCCGGTGAGGCCCGATCCGTACCGCTCACCGATCGCGCTGCACGCCTGGCCGGAGATGCAACGGCCGATGACCGACGACGAGCGCCAACTCGTCGCCGCCTATGCCGCGCGCCGTGACCGGCTCACCGACGCCGAGGCGAAGCGTCTGGCGGCCATCTACGCGCACACCGAGCCCGGCGCCGGTAGAGACCTGATCGTCGACGCCCTCGAGCCGACCCTCGCCGAGATCGAGCGGGCAAAGAAGGCCGACGAGGTGGCCGAGGCCCGTTGGCAGGCTCAGCACCGTCCCGAGCGACGCTTGCGGATCGACCCCGAGATCCGGCGCAACATCGAAGCCGAACTCGCCGCCGAACTGGCCGGCGAACTCGGCGAGATTCCCGAGGTCGATCGGGTCGCCGCGCTCAAGGCCGACGACGACCTGAGGGAGCGTTCCAAGGACGCCGACGCCGCTTGGAAGGAGCTCGGTGCCGAACTCGCCGCCCGCGCCGCTGGCTCAGCACCAACGCCGCCGGCCGCCGCCTGAGATCGTCGAGCGGGCTCGTCCATGCCGCGCTCGACGCCGGCGCCCGGCGCGGTCCGCCTTTCACCGCGTCGGGCGCCGTCACGCTCGTTCAGCTACGCCGACCGGCCGACCATGCCTCGACATCGGAGCGAAGCCAGAGGACGCAACGGCCCGAGCCGCGGACGATCCA
>CAYVAS010000025.1:0-34587 GCA_964449375.1 uncultured Iamiaceae bacterium
TGTTGCCGAGGATGTCGGCCACCGTGCGGTACGACTCGCCGGCGTCGAGCATCGCAGTGGCCGTGTAGTGGCGCAGGTGCAGCAGCGTGATCGGCGACGTGCCGCGAGCCGCGGCCCAGCGGTTCGTCACGTTGTCGGGCCGCATCGGGGTCGTGCCGTCGATGCCGGCCGGGAAGACGTATTCGTTCGGGGTTGGCTCGCGGCCGAGCAGTTCCGTGCGCCGCTCGGCTTGCCGCTTGAACGCCTCGACGGCGCCGGTGGTGAGCGGCACGTCCCGCCAGTCGGATCGCTTCGTCGCCTTGTAGACGAGCCCGATGCCCGGACCGCCATCGCTGATCGCGGCAGCGACGTGGACCTCGGCCTGGTCGAAGTTGATGTCCGACCACCGCAGCGCGATGAACTCGCCCCGACGCATGCCGGTGCTCGCCAGGATCGTGGCCGCATCCTTGATCTCCGGGTCGCGCCGCTCGGCCTTCGCCAACACGGCTCGGACCTCCTCGCTCGTCGGCGCCCACGGCTTCGAACGCGCCGTGCGGGGACGGGCGGCGTCCCTCGCCGGGTTCGAGTCGATGAGCCCGCGCTTGCGAGCGAGGTCGAGCGATCGGGTGAGCACGGTGGCGCACCGACGTATGTAGGCCGAGCTCTTGCCGGCCGACCGCATCGCGGCGTAGAGGTACTCGATGTCCTGCCACGTGAGGCGGCTGAGGCGGATTTTTCCGAACTCCCGGCCGTCTGCCAGCTCCATTGCCGACATGATCCTCGTGGCCGAGCGCACGGTGGCGATCGTGCTCGGCGCCAGCTCGATGAGGCCGGCGTCGACCGCCTGGAGGTAGAGCTGGAAGACGGCAGCCACCGAGCGGGCGTTGGTGCCGCCGGTCGGCAGACGCTTCTCGTTGTCGGCGACCTTCAGCCGGGCGAGCGCGACCTCGGCATCCTCTCGCGTGCCGTGGATCGTCCGGGACACGCGCCGGCGCCGGCCGGTCACCGGATCGCGACCTACCTCGACATCGACGCGCCAGACGCCCTCGCGCACGGCGAAGACGCCGCCGCTCCCGCGCCGACGTGCACGCTTCGTCGACCGCTCTACCGAGGGGGAACGGCGTGCTCTCGATGTGGTCGCGACTCGTGCCATGACTCACCTCCGAGGTAGAGCGGCGCTGGAACCCCGGAGATGGTAGAGCGTTTGAGTAGAGCGCGGAAGGATGAGCGCGTCAGAGGCCCTCCGAAGAGGGCCTCTGACCAGGTATTTCTTGGAGCGGACGACGGGACTCGAACCCGCGACCCTCACCTTGGCAAGGTGATGCTCTACCAACTGAGCCACGTCCGCGTGGTGCCCCCACTCTACCATCCCGACCGGTGGGGTTCAGATCAGGGATGGCCCTCCCCCGGAGGCGTCACGGCGGCCACCAGCTCCCGGACCGTACGGGCCGCCTCGAAGGCCAGCGGTTTGTCGACGATCGCGGCGATCCGGACGGTCTCCTCGGCCACGAAGGTGAGCATGGCGGTGTCGGCCTCCTGCCAGCCCTCCACGACCAGGCCCGGACCGATCCGGAACTCGTAGGCGGCGGGGTTCCAGCGCCGGCCGTTCACGAGCAGCACCCGGTCACCGGTGACCACCGCGACCCCGACGATGTCGTCGATCAGGCCGGGGACGACCACCCGGACCGACTCGCCGCTGGTCAACAGCAGCGACGCGAGCAGCAGGGGCACCTCGGCATGGGCCCGGGTGGCGTCGCTCATCTGCTCCAGGTGCCCGGCCAGGCCGAAGGGGTCCGGCGGCCCGGGTTCTGGGGCGGGCGGCTGGGGCGTTTCGACGACCGGGGCCGGATCCGGTGGCGCGCTCGCCGTGACGGGGGCCTCCTGGACAGGCGCCTCCTGGACGGGCGCCTCGGCAACCGGAGGCGGCGGGGCCGGGGTCCCACCGACCGGCGCAGCCGGCTCCGCGGACAGCCACGGGTTCGCTCCGGCGGGCTCCGGAGCGGGCGTCGCGGGCGGGACCGGAGCCGCGGGCGTGCTGCTCATCGGCCCACCGCAGGCCATGCAGAACTTCGCGTCCTCGGCGTTCTCGGTCGAACAGTTCGGGCAGAGCATCGGCGTCCTTCCTCTGGCAGGACGCCCAACCTACCAGTGCCCGCCCCTCCGCCGATTCCGACGGCTACAGATCGGGAGAGGTGACCATCAGGTCGCCGCTGCGCGACCGGCCCCGCGAGCCGCGACGGGGAGCGTCGCTCCCCGCGGAGGAGACCGGGGACGGTCGGGTGCGGCGCCAGTAGATCACCGTGGCCGCGCCCAGCGCGACCGCCACGAGACCGAGCCCGGCGACGACCGCCCAGATCTTGGGGTCCGAGGAACCGCCGGTCCGGGTGACGCTGGTGCCGGCCACGTCCCGGGGCGGAACCGTCGTGGCCGCGGCCCGGGTCGTGGATGGACCGACGAGCAGGTCCTCGGTGGTGGTCATCGGCGGGTTGGTGGTCTCGGACACCGCGGCCCCTGGATCGGCCGTTGCGCCGGTCTGGTCCTGGGTGCGCTGGTCGGGAGTCCACTGGTCGCCGGACGCTCCGCCGGCGGGCGCCGACCACTGATCGTCGGCGTTCGGCGCGGTCCAGGCCGAGGTCTGGGGAACCGTCTGATCCGGCGGTGTGGTGGGTTCGACCGTCACGGGAGGCTCGGTCGCGGGCGCGGTCGGGGCGACGCTGCCCGAGGAGGCCGGGACGGTCTGGGACGGATCGTCGGGTTCTGCCACCAGCGAAGCGGCGATCGGAGCCGTGGCCACCAGTCCGCACACGATCACGAACGCCACCAGGACCACCAGCGCCCGCAGACTCGTCCGCCGGTGCGCGCCAGGCTCCCAGGTCGTGGACATACCGCCTGCACGATACCGCCTGGCCGCCGGCGCCGCCGGTGAGGCCTCAGTCACCGACCCGGTCCAGGGCCTGGACGAAGTCGGCGACCAGATCGACGGTGGCCTCGAGGCCGACCGACACCCGGATGGACCCGGGACCGATCCCGTTGGCGGCGAGTTCATCGGGCGTGAGGCTCACATGCGTCGTGGAGGGTGGATGGGTCACCAGTGTCTCGGGTCCGCCCAGCGACGGTGCCATCCGCGCGATCTTCAGAGCCTCCACGAACGCGCAGCCGGCGTCGTAGCCCCCGGCGAGCTCGAAGGAGAGCAGCGCCCCCATCCGTCGCATCTGGGACTTCGCCAGCGCGTGTTGGGGATGCGAGGGCAGTCCCGGATAGCGGACCTCGGCCACCGCCGGGTGGGATTCGAGGGTCTCGGCCAGGGCCTGGGCCGAGCCGCACTGGTGGTCCAGGCGGACCGCCAGCGTCCGCAGACCCCGCAGGGCGGCAGCCGCGTCCCAGGGTGAGGCGACCGCGCCCTGGAGCAGCGCGAAGCCCCGCAACCAGCCGATCAGCTCGGCCGAACCGGCCACCACGCCGATGGTGGCGTCGTTGTGCCCGCCGATGCCCTTGGTGGCCGAGTGGACCACCAGGTCGACACCGTGGTCCAGGGGCCGGACCCCCAGCGGAGTGGCGAAGGTCGAATCGACCGCCGTCACGGGCCCGGCGATGGCGCCGATCTCGTCGAGATCCACCAGGTCGAGGCGCGGATTCGCCGGCGTCTCGGCCCACACCAGCATCGTGCGGCCGGGTTCGACCGCGGCCGCGAACGCGCCCGGCTCGGTGGCGTCCACGAAGGTGACGTCGATGCCGAAGCGCGGACACATCGCCTGGAACACCAACTGGGTGACGCTGTAGAGCTGGCGCTGGGCGACGATGTGGTCACCACTGGAACACACCGCCAACACCACCCCGGTGACCGCGCCCATTCCCGACCCGTACGCGCGGCCCGCCTCGGCGCCCTCCAACGCGGCGACCGCATCGACGAAGGCCGACACCGTGGGATTGCCGTTGCGCGAGTAGTGCCGGTCCGCCTCGGGGTCGGTGGCCACCCGTCGGGCCTCGGCGACCGAGGCCGATTCGAACGCGGTCGTGGGATAGATCACCGGCGCCAGGGAGGACTCCGCCGCGTCCCGGCCGGCCAGGATCGCGATCGTGGCGGGATCCAAGTGGTCGTTCATGGTCGGTGGTCTCCGGCGTCGGTCAGGAAATCCGTGAGCATCTCGCCCAACTGGTCGGTCTCGATGAGAAAGGCGTCATGGCCGTGGGGAGAGTCGATGACCTGGTAGGTCGCTTCGGCCGAGACCATGCCCGCCACCAGCTCGCGTTGCTGGTACTCGGGATAGAGAATGTCACTGTTGACCCCGAGGACCAAGGCACGCCCCGTGATCCGGCGCAGCGCCGCGGCCACGCCCCCGCGTCCACGCCCCAGATCGTGCAGGTCCATCGCCTTGGTCAGCAGCAGGTACGAGTTCGCGTCGAACCTTCGGACCAGCTTGTTGCCGTGGTACTCCAGATACCGTTCGACCTCGAAGCGCTGCCACATCGAGAACGCCCCGTCGACCGGTTCGACCACGTCGCGGCCGAACCGGTCGGTGAACACGTCGTCGGTCCGGAACGTGATCTGGGACACCGATCGGGCGAGCGCCAGGCCGGCGTGGGGTCCTTCGCCGTTGGGGGCGTCGTAGTAGTTGCCGTGGCGCCACTTGGGATCCAGCGCGATGACCCGGCGTCCGGTGCTCCACCACGCGATCTGCTGGGCGGTCGCCGCCGCGCAGGTGGCGATGGGAACGATCGAGCGGATCCGGTCCGGAAACATCACCGCGAGCTCCAGCACGATCATCCCCCCCATCGACCCCCCGAGCACCGCGCTCCACTCCCGAACCCCCAGGCTGTCACCCAGCTTCGCCATGAGCCGGGCCTGGTCCCGGATCGACACGACCGGAAACGTCGGACCGTAGCGACCGCTGCCGTCGGGGCGGGTCGACGACGGCCCGGTGGAGCCCTGGCAGCCCCCCACGACGTTGGCGCACACCACGAACCACCGGTCGGTGTCCACGGGGCGGCCCGGGCCGATGAGTGGATCCCACCAGCCCGGGGTCGGATGACCGGTGGATGCGGGACCGGCGGCGTGGCTGTCACCGGTGAGCGCGTGGCACAGCAGCACCGCGTTGGTGCCCTCGGCGTTCAGCTCTCCCCAGGTCTCGAAGGCGAGGACGACGTCGCGAAGCTGTCCACCCCCCTCGAGCACGAAGGGGCGGTCCACCGCGGTGCGCATGAAGCGCCGGTCCCCCAGCGGGTCGCCGGGCCGCCAGGCTCCCGAGGCGGGCAGGGTCTCGGGTCGGGCGGACCGCCAGTGAAGCGGCGCGAGTTCCGAACTCAACGCCCACAACCCGGCTCGCCGGCCACCGGCGTGGAGAAGTTCCGGGCGGCGACCTCGCCGCCGGGTCCGGTGGCGCTGACCGTGCCCGAGAGCGTCATCCCGGCCGGCACGGTGGGCATCGGCGCGCTCCAGACACCCGCTCGGGTCTCCGACAGGCTCAGGTTCGTCTCGCCACCGGGCCAGGAGAGGTCCGCGCGCACCGCCGAGGGTCCGGCGCCAGCGACCACCACGACCAGGCTGGTCCGAGTGCCACACACGACCGGGTCCGGGTCGAAACCGACCCCGGCGATCGACACCTCTGCGTCGGGTACCACCACCAGGACCGTGACCCGGGTTCCGTCGTCCCCGGCCAGCACGAAGTCGCCCGAACGGGCCGCGCCCGGGTCGGTGATCCGCAGCGTGACCGTCGCCGGAGCATCGGCCGCCACCCGGGCGCGGGCCGGGGAGGCTTCGATGCCCGCGGGCAGCTCGGTCACGGCGAACTCGAGCCCCTCCGGCGAGGCGCTGTGAACGGTGAAGGTCGCGGTGCGGGCCCCCTCGGCGAAGGTCACCACCGGATCCCCGGTCTCCAGAACCGGACCCGGCAAGGTCGTGGTGGTGGTCGTGGTGGTCGTGGTGATGGGGGTCGTCGTGGTCACGAACAGGGTCGTGGTCACCGCGCCCCGGATCAGCGCGGTGGTCGGACCCGACGGGGTCGATCCGTCCGGGCGGGCTTCGGCGGCGCCGGCGACGGTGTCGTCCGGGTCGCTTCCTGCGGGTTCGTCGGAGGAGCCCACGAACCCGACACCGGTCACGATGACGATCGCGACCAGACCGGCGAACACGCTCAGCACGCCCACGTGGCCCTGTGGGGCGTCCGGCGAACTCCGGCGGAGACGTCGACGTTCGTTCATGCGCTCAATAGTCGCGCACCCCGCCACGCAGGACGCTGCTCTCGCCACCACGCCGCCAGCTCGTCGCCTGCGAGCGTGGCGCCCAGGCGGTCCAGCGCCGCGGACCAGGCCGCGCCGTCGTGCCCGGCAGCCGCCCGGGCGGCTGCCCGCGCCGCGTGCACGGCGAGCCCCCAGGCGTCCCGGTCCCGGGGAAGCGCCACGCCGGACACGAACGCGGTGCTGACCCGGCAACCGGCGCCGTCCATTCCGGTGCCCGTCGCGCTGTACTGCAGTGCGAGCGCGGTGCCGGGTGACGTCAGCGCCGCGGCGAGCTGCCACACCGTCACATCGGCGTCCGGTTTCGGAACCACCGCGATGACCGGGGTCGACGGGATCATCGTGCCCTCGACGTCGACGATCGCCTCGACGACCCGTCCCTGGGAGGCCACGAGCACCTTGGGCACGAGCAGGTCCCGCACCCACCGGGCGACGCCGGGGTCGGCAGCGTCGAGGCCGTCGAGGTCGATCACCGGACGTGTCAGGGCCGCTCCGGCGAAACGCACCGGGGCACCGAGCCGATGGTGCAGCGGGTCGATGGCGCCGGTGGTCACCAGCTCGGGCCGGCCCGAGGTCGCCTCGGGATCATCGTGGACGTGCGCGGCGAGCGCGTAGTAGTGCCGCCGGAATCCGGCGGTCACCCGGGCCACCGACCCGACGGTGGACGCCCCCTCGCCGATGTCCCCGTCGGTCGGCCGGACCCGGGGTCCGGATCCCGGGGCGTGCCAGACCAGCGACGCCCAGGTGTCCCCGGCGCGGCCGGGAACCGCGTCGGGATCCACGGTGTCGAGGGGCTGGAGGTCCGCGCCGTGGAACCGCCGGATGGGTTCGGGTGCACCCCGGTCGGAACCCACGACGAACACCGGCGCCCACACCGAGACCGCCGCGTCGAAGCCCACATCGGATCCGCCGGTCCACACTGCGGTGCACCGGGCGCGGGCATCGACCGCCGCGCGGATCGGGGCGGCGTCGCGAGCAGCGACCACCGACCGCGGCAGGATCAACGCCACCCGTCCACCGGACCGTACCTGGTCGAGCGAGCGGGCCAGGAAGAGCGCGGCGGTGTCGGCGTACCCGAGCGGTCCGAGACCCAGGTCGGACTCCAGTCGGGCACGGGCGGTCGCGTCGCGCACGGTGGCGCCGCGCAGCTGTGCCCCGAAGGGCGGGTTGCCCACGATCACGTCGCACCAGGCCGGTCGGTGCACCCACGCCGGCGGGTCGGCGAGGGTGAGGCTGTCGGTGCAGCACAGGTGGTCGGCGGGCACGACCTCGAGGGTGCCGACGGCCCGGGCGGCCCAAAGGGCGATCTCGATGCGGGTGACGGCAACCGCCACCGGGTCGAGGTCGGCGCCGTGGAGGCCCTCGGCCACGATCCGACGCACCGGCACGCCGACGGCCGCCATGGCCTCGGCGGCGGCCACCAGGAACACCCCGGCCCCGCACGCGGGGTCACCGACCCGTACCAGGGACTCGGGCCGGCCCACGGCCAGACCAACCAGGCCACGCGCGAGCTTCGGCGGGGTGTAGTGCACCCCCCGGGCCAGCCGGTCACCGGCCGCCACGGTCGCCTCGTAGGCGGCACCGAGGGACCCGGTCCTCCCCCGGCGCTCGATCCGGCCGTCCCAGCCCAGCGGCTCGAGCAGGAACCCGGCCTCCTCGAGCAGACCCAGCGAAGCGAACTCGGCCGCGGCGGACGCGGCGATCCGGGCCGCGCCGGCCGTCGAGGTCACTCGTCCCAGTCGGTCAGGTTTCCAAGACGGGGGTCGTTGGAGAAGACCTCGACGATGGGGAGGTCGACGCCGATGCGCTTCTGCAGGCGTCGCACCTCGAGTTCCTGGTTCCACAGCACCAGGGTGACCACCACGCCGGCCTCGCCGGCCCGGGCGGTCCGACCCGATCGGTGCAGGTAGGACTTGTGGTTCTCCGGCGGGTCGTAGTGCACGACCAGGTCGATGTCGTCGATGTGGATCCCGCGGGCGGCCACGTTGGTCGCCACCAGCACCGGTAGATCCCCGGCGGCGAAGCGGGCCAGCGAGCGGGTCCGCTCGGCCTGGCGCAGGTCGCCGTGGATCGACCCGACGTCGACCCCTTCGGCGCGCAGTTCGCGCACCAGCCGGTCGGCGCCGCGTTTGGTGTGCACGAACACCAGGGTCCGCGTCACACCCGCAGCGAGCGCGGCGGCCACCCGGACCTTGTCCATCTGGTGCACCAGCAGAAAGCGGTGGATCATGCGGTCGACCGTGACCGTGTCGGAGGAGACCTCGTGGTGGACCGGGTCGTGTTGGTAGCGGTCGATCAGCGACTTGACCCCACCGTCGAGGGTCGCGGAGAACAGCAGCGTCTGGGTGCGGTTCTCCACGTGGCGAAGGAGCCACTCGACCTGGGGCAGGAACCCCATGTCGGCCATGCGGTCGGCCTCGTCGACCACCACGATCTCCACGTCGACCAGCGACGTCAGGCCCCGCTCGACCAGGTCGATCAGACGGCCCGGCGTGGCGATGATCACGTCGACGCCCTTGGCGAGCTGCCGGGCCTGCTTGTCGACGTCGGTGCCGCCGTAGACCGCGCTGGTGCGCACACCGGCGGCCTCACCCAGAGGCGACAACTCGTCGTCGACCTGCTGGGCCAGCTCCCGGGTCGGCACCAGGATCAGACCGCGGGGCGCGTCACCGCGGTCGTCGGCGAGACGCTGAAGGACCGGAATGCCGAAGGCCAGGGTCTTGCCCGAACCCGTCTTGGCCTTGCCGCACACGTCGCGGCCGTCGAGGGCCTCGGAGATCGTCAGCTCCTGGATCGGGAAGGGCCGCTCGATGCCCTGGGCCGCCAGCGCGTCGGTCAGCGCCGGGGCGACCCCCAGGTCCGCGAACGACTTGGCCGGTACCTCCGCGCCGTCGACCACGCCTCAGGCCGCCTCGGGAAGGTGCGCTTCGACGGCGCCGACGACCTCGTCGGAGTCGGGTTCGACCTGGGGCGCGAACCGGGCGACCACCTCGCCGGCGGGCGAGATCAGGAACTTCTCGAAGTTCCAGCGGATGTCGCCGGTGTAGCCCTCGGCGTCGGGGTGAGCGGTGAGTTCCTCGTACAGCGGGTGGCGGTTCTCACCGTTCACCTCGATCTTGGAGAACATGGGGAACGTGACCCCGTAGGTCGTCGAGCAGAACTCTGCGATCTCGGACGCAGTGCCGGGCTCCTGACCCATGAACTGGTTACAGGGAAATCCCAGCACGCTGAACCCGCGGTCCGCATAGGTCTTCTGGAGCTCCTCGAGGGTTCGGTACTGGGGAGTCAGCCCGCACTGGGAGGCCACGTTGACCACCAGCAACGCCTTGCCGGCGTGGTCCAACAGCGCCGCGGGGGAGCCGTCCAGAGCGGTCACGGGATGATCGAGAATCGACATGGCTGTCCTTTGGTTCGGCTCGCCGGGTCCGGCCCGCCCCACCTTACGGGCCTCCCCTCCGTTGCCTACGATCCAGGGTATCTCCTCTCTGGACCGTACCCTCGAAGCCGCACTCGCCGACTCGCCGGTCACCGACGGTGCCGCTGTGGTCTTCGACGCCGACGGGCCGGTTGCCTCCAGCGGGCCGACCCGTCGGGCCTTCGACCTCGCCTCGGTCACCAAGCTGTTCACCGCCACCGCGGTCCTCATCGCCCACGAAGAGGGCAGCCTCGCGCTGGAGGACCCCGCCGGGCCCGAGGGCTCGACCGTCGCCCACCTGCTGGCCCACGCGTCGGGACTCGGCCCCGACGGTGGCGAGCTGAGCCCCCCGGCCCAGCGCCGGATCTACTCCAACGCCGGCTACGAACGGCTCGCCGGGATCCTCACCGACCGGACGGGCATGGCGGCCGCGCGGTACGCCGCCGAGGCGCTGGGGCCACCGCTGGAGCTGACGGCGACGACCTTCGCGGGGTCCGCGGCCCACGGCCACACCGCGTCGGCCCTCGACGTGGCCGCCCTGGCCGTCGCCTGGTTGACGCCCGGGCGTCTGCTGGCCGCCGAGACGGTCGCTCGCGCGACCCGGCCGTTCCTGCCGGACCTGGCCGGGGTGCTTCCCGGGTTCGGGTCCCAGGATCCCAACGAGTGGGGGCTGGGACCGGAGATCCGGGGTCACAAGTCGCCGCACTGGACCGGCGCCCGCAACAGCCCGGCGACCTTCGGTCACTTCGGCCGCTCAGGCACCCTGTGCTGGATCGATCCGACGCACGGGTGCGGGCTGATCTGGCTGGGCGACGCCCCCTTCGGCGACTGGGCCACCGAGGCCTGGCCGCGGCTGTCCGACGCCGTCCTGGCGGAGTTTTCGGGCTCGACCGGGCCGAACTGAGTCGAACGGCACGGGCCATATGATTCAATCTCGTCCGGATCGCTGCTGAGACGTCAAGAAACTGCGACGGACCTCCGAAGGGACTGACATGGAGGCACGCGCGATCGGCTGGAGTCCGCGAGGTCGGCGATGAGGGGTCGCCTGGCCGAGGCCCGGGCCCGCCACGCGCTGGACGCGGCCGGACTGGACCCGGGCATCGAACTCGAGCCTGCCAGCAGCGTCACCAACGAGGTGTGGATCGGCCACGAGGTGGTGGTGCGGATCAACGCCCAACCCAACGACCGGCTCCGGCGCGAAGCGTCTCTGGCGCGTCGGCTTCCCGACGCGGTGGGCTACCCGCGCATCCTCTCCTACGGCGGCGAGGTCGGTGCCGACTTCCTGGTCCTCGAGCGGGTCCCGGGGCATCCGCTGAGCCGGTGGTGGCCCGGAATGGACCGGGACCAGCGTCGCTCGGCGATCTCCCAGGTCGCGGACCGACTGCGGGCGGTCCACCGCACCGACGCCTCCGGGGTCACCCAGCTCAACCACACTCCCCAGCTGCTCACGTCGGCCCGCGACGGGTTCGACGCGGTCGCGCCGCTGCTGGCCGCCATCGACGACGCGATGCGTCTGCAGTACGTCGACAAGCAGGTGCTCTACCGGGTCGGTGAGCTGGTCGAGGCTACCGCGGCGACCCTGACCCCCTTCGACGCCACCACGCTGATCCACGGCGACCTGACCTTCGAGAACATCCTCTGGGACGGTGAACGCATCACCGCGCTGTTGGACTTCGAATGGGCCCGACCCGGCCCACCGGACCTCGATCTGGACATCCTGTTCCGTTGCTGTGCCTACCCCCACCTGCACGTGGCAGCGGACTACGAGGACCGGACCCGGGCGCTCGACTACATGCAGGTGCCCTGGTGGCTCGCCGAGGACTACCCCGAGCTGTTCGACGCGCCCTACGTGTTCGAGCGGGTGCGGATCTACGGGTTCGCCTGGGACGTCGCCGAACTGCTGGCGTACCCGCCCCGGACCGAACCGCACAATCTGGCCAACGAGCACCCCTACCACCGGTTGCGGCGCGCCACCGAGGGAACCGGTTACCTCGACGTCCTCGGCGGCGACACCACCGGCGGATACCAGCCCTAGCCGGCCGGCCCGGGGCTCAGTAGGCCGCGACGGGCACCGCGAACAGGTTGTCGGCTCCGGTGCGCACCGCGGGGCCCAGCCCGGGCACGGTGGCCACGACGTGGTCGGCGAAGAACCGGGCCGTGGCGACCTTTGCCGCGTTGAAGGTGGCGTCACCCTCGCCGGAGTCCTGCAGCCGGCGAGCCGCCAATGCTTCGACGCCGAGCAGCCAGCCTCCGACGAGGCGGGAGCACATGGTCTGGAACGGCGTCGCACCGGTGAGGGCGTCGTTCACGTCGGCCAGGCCGTGCTCGGCGAGCCAGCCCGCGCACTGCTCGACCTCGTCGGCGGCCGCGCGCAGGTGCCCGGCGATCGGCCCGCCCCAGTCGGCGGCGTCGAGGTCCTCACAGGTGGCCCGGATCCGACCCAGCAGCTCCGCGAACACCGCGCCGCCGCGCAGGCCGAGCTTGCGACCCACCAGGTCGATGGCCTGGATCCCGTTGGTCCCCTCGTAGATCGGGGTGATGCGGGCGTCCCGGAAGTGCTGGGCGGCCCCGGTCTCCTCGATGTAGCCCATCCCGCCATGGACCTGCACGTTGGTGGAGGAGACCTCCACGGCCACGTCGGTCCCCCAGGACTTGCACATCGGGGTGAGCAGTCCGACCAGATCCTCGGCCAGGGCGCGCTCGTCGGCGTCGGGGTGGTGCCTGGCGCGGTCGACGAGCGCCGCGTCGTAGAAGCACAACGCGCGCAGCGCCTCGACGGTCGCCTTCATCGTCAACAGCATGCGGCGAACGTCGGGATGGTCGATGATCGCAGAGCGTTCCCCCCGGGGGGTGCCCACCGCGCGTCCCTGCAGGCGTTCACCGGCGAAGTGCACCGCCTGCTGGTAGGCCCGCTCGGCCAGCCCGAGCCCTTCGATGGCGACGCCCAGGCGGGCGTTGTTCATCATCGTGAACATCGTGCGCATCCCGGCGTGGGGTTCGCCCAGCAGCCACCCCACCGCGCCCTCACCGGAGCCGCCGTACTCCATCACGCACGTCGGCGATCCCTTGATACCCAGCTTGTGCTCGATGCCGGCGCAGTACACGTCGTTGCGGTCGCCCAGGGAACCGTCGTCGCCGACGTGGTACTTGGGCACCACGAAGCACGAGATGCCCTTGGTTCCGGGCGGCGCGTCGGGCAGGCGGGCCAGGACCAGGTGCACGATGTTGTCGGTGAGGTCGTGCTCGCCGAAGGTGATGAAGATCTTGGTGCCCGTGATGCGGTAGGTGCCGTCACCGACCGGCTCGGCGCGGGTGCGCAGGTTGCCCACGTCGGATCCGGCGTCGGGTTCGGTGAGGTTCATGGTGGCGGTCCACTCCCCCGACACCATCCGCTCCAGGTAGGTCGCCTTCAGCTTCTCGTCGCCGTGGGCACGGATCGCCTCGATCGCTCCCTGGGTGAGCAGGGGCGCCATCGCGAAGGCCATGTTGGCGGCGTTGAGCATGTCCTGCATGGCGACGCCGACCAGCCAGGGGAAACCACCGCCGCCGAGGTCCTCCTCGAAGGGCACCGCGGACCAGCCCGCGGAGGCGTAGCCCTCGTAGGCGGCTTTGAACTCGTCGGGAGTGGTGACCTCGCCGTCCTCGAAGACGGCGCCCTCGACGTCGCCGACCCGATTGGTGGGCGCGATCTCCGAGGCGACCCAACGACCGAACTCGGCGAGGATCGCCGAGACGCTGGCCGGGTCGGCGTGCTCGTACCCCTCCCAGGACGCGATCTCGGCGAGATCGGCGACGTGGGTGAGGGCGAACTCGATGTCTTGCAGCGGTGGTTCGTAAACGGTCATCGCTTCCCGAGCGTAGACGCATCGGTGCGCGATCACGGCAGACTGGAGCCGAGCCCCTGGCCGACCCCTTCGAGGAGGAACGATGTCCGAAGACCTCGCCCGACGTCTCACCCCCCTGCAGTACGACGTGACCCAGAAGGGCGGTACCGAACCGGCGTTCACCGGGATCTACTGGGATCACCACGGCGACGGCGCCTACCACTGCGTCGTGTGCGACGTCGAGTTGTTCGACTCGTCCCACAAATACGACTCGGGCACGGGTTGGCCCAGCTTCACCGAGGCGGTCGAGGCCGACCGGGTACGGCTGGTGACCGACACCTCCCACGGCATGGTGCGGACCGAGGTGCGCTGCGCGAACTGCGACGCGCACCTGGGCCACCGCTTCGACGACGGCCCCGCCCCCGCCGGTCACCGGTACTGCATGAACTCGGCGTCGCTGGACTTCCGGGACCGCTGAGGCGGGGCCCGTCCGTGGGGAAGATCAGAAACGCGGCGCGCGCTTTTCGCGGTGCGAGGCCACGCCCTCGCGCACGTCCGCACCCCCGAACCCGATGAGCTCATAGCTCCAGGAGGCGTCGAAGATCGGTCCGGCCTGGCGGAGCCAGCCGTTCAGCGCCATCTTGGTGTACCGGATCGCCTCCTGTGCGCCACCGGCCAGCCGGGTGGCCACGTCCAGCGCCGTGTCGTGCACCTCGTCGGCGGGAACCGCGCGGGACACCATGCCGAGGCGTTCGGCCTCGGCGCCGCTCATGGGTTCGCACAGCAGCAGGTGGTACTTGGCCTTGGCCATGCCACACAACAGGGGCCACACGATGGCGGCATGGTCGCCGGCTGCGACGCCCAGGCGGGTGTGGCCGTCGATGATCCGGGCGTCGTCGGCGACGATCGAGATGTCGGCCAGCAGGGCCACCACCAGCCCGGCGCCCACCGCCGGACCGTGCACCGCGGACACGATGGGCGTGGAGCAGTCGATCATGTTGTACACCAGGTCCCGAGCCTCGCCCATCACGCGGTTGCGTAGCGTCACGTCGGTGGTCATGCGCTCCACCATGTCCAGGTCACCCCCGGCGGAGAAGCCCTTGCCGGCGCCGTCCACGACCACCACCCGTACGTGGGGATCCTCGTCGATGTCGCGCCACACCTCGGCCAGTTCGGCGTGCAGCACCTCGTCGGTGGCGTTGAGCACCTCGGGTCGGTCCAGGGTCATGCGCAGCACGCCGTCGTCCCGCACCTCGAAGCGGAGTCGGCGGTAGCGGTCGTAGCGTCCGGTCATCGGGGCTCCTCGCTGTCGTGGCCGTCCAGACGACGCTGACGACGGACGGCGGATTCGGATTCGAGCGCGTCCGCGCCGACCTCCACGACGTCGAACACCGAGCTCCCGGCGCGGAACCGACCGATCCGACCCCGCCCGATGGAGGCGCGCGCGTCGTCCGCGAACAACCGGATGGTCGCCTCACCCTGGAGGCACATCACGTAGCACCAGTCCTGCGCATCGGCCAGGACCAGCAGGTCGCCCCGGCCCATCACCCAACCCGCCGGGGTCCGGATCGAACACGGCGAGGGCGAGACCTGGGTGGCGGAACGGAACCACAACGTGCCGCCGGGCAGATCCACCATGAGGTGCTGGGTGCGCCGGGGATGGTCGACCATGATGCGCAGGCCCGGCCCGGGGTCCGCGGTCACCCGGAGCGAGCCGAACGCGTCGAGGTGGTACTCCATGAACGTGGTGTCCGCATCGGTCACGATGCGATCCGGGCGGTCGGTGACGGCCACCGGTCCGTCGGGCTCGGGCTCGGGCTCGGATTCGGATCCGGGTTCCGATTCGGACGCCGCGGGTGGTTCGGACCCGACCGGGTCCCCGGACTCATCGACCGTGACCACCCGGAGCACCCCGGTGACCTCCTCCTCGTCGTCTCCGAGCGAGGAACGGCGGATCTCGCTCAGCTCACCCAGCCAGTCGGTGCGCGCGGAGCGCGACCGCACCGCTCGACGTGCCACCAGCGCGACCACGACCACGGCCACCACGACCGCCGCCACGACGATGCCGATCACGATGGGACCTTCCATTCGAACGCAGCTCCCGTTCGTTCCGACCCGGTTGAGCGACCGGCGCTGCACCCAGCGTACGGCACACCAGGGCCGACGACCAGGATCGGTCCCTATCGTGGACCGGTGCCCGAACTGCCCGAAGTCGAGACGATCCGGCGCCAACTCGCCCCGGCGCTGACCGGCGCGGTCGTCGTCGAAGCCGCCGGACACCCCTCGGCGAAGTTCTCCGGGGCCGCCCGGGGAGTGGGCGCCCGCATCACCGCCGTGCGCCGCCGGGGCAAGTACCTGCTCGTGGGTACCGACCGCGACCTAGAGTTGGTGATCCACCTGGGCATGACCGGCCACCTGAGCGTCGCCGACGACGCGCCCACGACCCTGGACCAGTCCGGCACCCGACCCTGGCGGCGCGCGTACTGGCACCTCGACGACGGGCGCACCCTCGAGCTGCACGACCAGCGGCGCTTCGGGCGGGTCGCCGTCGTGCCCACCGGTGAGTACTCGACCCTGGGAACCCTGGCCTCGCTCGGACCCGAACCGGTGCGGACCCCCGACGTGGACTCGCCACCGTTCACCCCGGCAGGACTGCACCGGGACCTGGCCCGCACCCGCCGTCGGGTCAAGACCGCGCTGCTGGGCCAGCGGGTGGTCGCCGGGATCGGAAACATCTACGCGGACGAGGCGCTGTGGCGGGCACGAATCAGCCCGCTGGCCCGGCGGGTCGGTCCCGTGCGCGCCGAGCGGCTGCACGCGGCGATCGTGGCCGCGCTCACCGAGGCGATCGACCACGGCGGGACGCGGCTGCGCGACTACCGCAGCCTCGCCGGGGACACCGGTCGCCACCAGTTCCACCTCGACGCCTACGGCCGCGCGGGGCTGGCGTGCAACCGTTGTGGCGAAGCACTGCGCCGCCGGGTCGTCGACGGGCGGGGCACCACGTGGTGCGGGCGGTGTCAGGCCCACTGAGGGGTCAGGCAGGGCCATCCCGGGTCGCCGGGCCCGAGCCACCGGGAGCCGCCGGTTAGGGTTGGGCGCGATGTCGGAACTGTTCTCGATCGAAGGAAAGTCCGCCCTGGTCACGGGCGGGTCCAGCGGAATCGGCCGGATGATCGCCGAGGGCTACGTCAAAGCGGGGGCCCGGGTGACCATCGCCTCCCGCAAGGCCTCGGTGTGTCAGGAGGTGGCCGAAGAGCTGTCCGCTTTCGGGACCTGCGAGGCGATCACCGCGAACCTGTCCACCGAGCAGGGCTGCCGCGAGCTCGCCGAGACCTACCTGGCGGGTTCAGCGGGTCTCGACATCCTGGTGAACAACGCCGGCGCCACCTGGGGTGCGCCCCTTGCCGAGTTCGACGACGCCGCCTGGAACCGGACCCTGGACCTGAACGTCAAGGGGGTGTTCCACACCACCAAGTTCCTGTTGGAGGCGCTGCGCCGCAACGCGACCGACGACTCGCCGTCGCGGGTGATCAACATCGGCTCCATCGACGGGATCCACGTTCCGATCCTCGAGACCTACTCGTATTCGGCCAGCAAGGCGGCGGTCCACCACCTCACCCGGCATCTGGCCTCCCAACTCGCCCCGCACGTCACGGTGAACGCCATCGCACCGGGGCCCTTCGAATCGCGCATGATGCGGGCCACCCTCGAAGCCGTCGGCGAACAGATCGCGGAGTCCACCCCGCTCAAGCGCATCGGCCGCCCCGACGACATGGCCGGCGCCGCGATCTACCTCGCGTCGCCCGCCGCGGCCTACCTCACCGGGGTCGTGCTGCCCGTCGACGGCGGCATCGCCACCACCCGATGAGCGGGTCCGCCGTCGTGTCGGAGCTGTTCGATCCGACCCGGTGGGCCCGGGTCGACGGCTTCGACTTCCGCGACATCACCTACCACCGTTGTGTGGACCAGGGCACGGTCCGCATCGCGTTCGACCGACCCGAGGTCCGCAACGCGTTCCGTCCCGGGACCGTCGACGAACTCGCCCGGGCCCTGGATCACGCCCGAACCTCCTCGGATGTGGCCTGTGTGCTGCTCACCGGCAACGGCCCCTCGCCCACCGACGGGGGCTGGGCGTTCTGTTCCGGCGGTGACCAGCGCATCCGCGATCGCGACGGCTACCGCTACGCCGAGGGCGAGGAGGCGTCCGACATCGACCCGAACCGGGCGGGTCGTCTGCACATCCTCGAGGTGCAGCGCCTCATCCGCTTCATGGGAAAGGTCGTGATCGCGGTGGTGCCCGGTTGGGCCGCCGGCGGCGGCCACAGCCTGCACGTGGTGTGCGATCTGACCCTCGCCAGTGCCGAGCACGCCCGCTTCAAACAGACCGACGCGGACGTGGGGAGTTTCGACGGCGGCTTCGGGTCCGCGTACCTGGCCCGTCAGGTGGGTCAGAAGTTCGCCCGCGAGATCTTCTTCCTCGGGCGTACCTACAGCGCCGCGGACGCCGTGGCCATGGGCATGGTGAACGCCGCGGTACCCCACGCCGAGCTCGAGACGACCGCGCTGGCCTGGGCGGCGGAGGTCGAGGCCAAGAGCCCCACCGCGCAACGCATGCTCAAGTTCGCCTTCAACCTGATCGACGACGGGCTGGTGGGCCAGCAGGTCTTCGCCGGTGAAGCGACCCGTCTGGCCTACAGTACCGACGAGGCAACCGAAGGTCGCGACGCCTTTCTCCAGAAGCGTGACCCGGACTGGTCGCCGTATCCCTGGGCCTTCTGACCGGTCCGTACCGAATCTCCGATCCGTCCGCCGAGGTGACCATGAGCGAACTCGTCTCCCGACTCACCGAGATCGTCGGTACCGCGCACGTCGCGTCCGGTGCCGCGATCAACGCCGACGACACCCACGACGAGGCCCTCGGCATGGGCCCGGTCCAGCCCCGGGCGGTGGTGCGCCCCGGCTCCGCCGACGAGGTGGCGAGAGTGCTCGCGGTCGCCAACGAGCAGGGCGTCCCGGTCACCGCGCGGGGACACGGCACCGGCATGTCCGGCGCCTGCCGGCCGCACCCCGAGGGCATCGTGGTGGCCTTCGATCGGATGAACCAGATCCTCGAGATCGACCCGGCCAACCACACCGCCACGGTGCAACCCGGGGTGAGCCTGGCCGAGCTCGACGCGGCGGTCGCGGCCCACGGGCTGGTCTACCAGGTGTTCCCCGGAGAGAACTCAGCGAGTCTGGGCGGCAACGTCGCCACCAACGCCGGGGGCATGCGGGCCATCAAGTACGGCGTGACCCGGCACAACGTGCTGGGCATCGAAGCCGTGCTGGCCACCGGTGAGACGATCCGTTCCGGAGGCAAGTACGTCAAGTCCTCCAGCGGTTACGACCTGACCCAGCTCGTGATCGGCTCGGAGGGGACCCTGGCCCTGGTCACCGAAGCGACGCTGCAGCTCCGGCCCCGCCTGGAACACGTCGCCACCGTGCTGGCCCCTTTTCGGACCCTCGAGGAGGTGACCCGGGCGGTGCCCCAGGTGGTGTCCGCGGGGCTTGCCCCGCTGATGCTGGAGTACATCGACTTTCTGACCATGGCCGGCGCCACCGCATTCGTCGGCCTCGAGCTGGGCCTGCCCGAGGAGATCTCCGACAACGCCCTGGCCTACCTGCTCGTGGTGCTCGAGTCGACCCGGCAGGACCGCCTCGACGACGACGTCGAGCAGGCCGCGGGCCTGCTCGACGAGCTGGGGGCCATGGACGTGTTCGTGTTGCCGTCCACCGCGGGAGCCAAGCTGGTCGAGGCCCGGGAGAAGGCCTTCTGGCTGGCCAAGGGTTCCAACGCGGACGAGATCATCGACACCGTGGTCCCTCGGGCCTCGATCCCCGAATTCCTGGCCGGGGTCGCCGAGCTGGGCACCGAATCGGGCTCGCTCATCGCCGGCTGCGGCCATGCCGGCGACGGCAACGTGCACCTGGCGATCTTCCAGCCCGACACCGAGGTCCGCGACGACGTGTTGCACCGGGTGTTCGAACTGGGGATGCGCCTGGGCGGAGCGATCTCGGGCGAGCACGGGCTGGGCAAACAGAAGGCCCACCACTTCATCGCGCTCGAAGACCCCGCCAAGCTCGCCCTGATGCGGCGCATCAAGGCCGCGTTCGATCCCGGGGGCATCCTGAACCCGGGCACGATCTACGACTGAAGGGAATCCAGCCACGATGAACGGTGCACAGGCACTCATCCGCACGCTTTCGAACTGCGGGGTCGACATCTGCTTCATGAACCCGGGGACCTCCGAGATGCACTTCGTCGCCGCGCTCGACGCGGTCCCCGACGTGCGGGCGGTGCTGGCCCTGTTCGAAGGCGTGGCCACCGGCGCCGCCGACGGGTACGCGCGGGTCGCCGGCCGGCCCGCTGCGACGCTGCTGCACCTGGGCCCGGGGATGAGCAACGGCTGGGCGAACCTGCACAATGCCCGCCGCGGCCACGTGCCCGTCGTCAACATCGTGGGCGACCATGCGACCTACCACCGCGAGTACGACGCCCCCTTGACCTCCGACATCGACGGGCTCGCCCAGGCGGTGTCGGGGTGGGTGCACTCGTCGGACACCGCGGACACCCTGCCCGAGGACACCGCCGAGGCCGTCGCCGCCGCCATGGGCCCGCCCGGACAGGTCGCCACGCTGATCCTGCCCGCGGACGCCTCGTGGTCCGAGGCCCGTGGGCCGGCCGAGCCGCGCCCGCTCACCGAAGCTCCGACACCGGATCCCGAACGGATCGCCCTGGCGCTGGACGCGCTGCAGGGTACCGAGCCGGCGGCGATCGTGGTGGGAGGCCGGGTGCTGGGCTCCGAGGAGGGACTCGTGGCCGCGAGCCGGGTCGCCCAGGCCAGCGGCGCGAAGCTCTTCGCCGAGACCTTCCCGACCCGTCTGCGCCGCGGAGCCGGACTGCCACCCATCGAACGGCTCGGCTACCTCGCCGAGTTCACCCAGATGCAGCTCGAGGGCGTCCGCCGCCTCGTGGTGATCGACACCACCCCACCGGTGAGCTTCTTCGCGTACCCGGGCAAGCCGTCGGACCTGGTGCCCGCCGACTGCGAGGTGATCCACTTCGAACCGGAATCGGCCGATCCCCTCGTCGTGCTCGGCGAACTCGCCGACCGTCTGGGCGCGCCCGCCGACGTCGCCCGCCAGAGCGCGGGTCGCCCCGAGCTCGGCAGCGGCCCGTTGACCGCGGAGACCCTGGCGGCTGCGCTCGGCGCGCTGCTGCCCGACGAGGCGATCGTCTCGGACGAGTCCAACACCTCGGGGCTCGGCTTTCCCGGCGCGACCGAGGGCTGCCCGCCCCACGACTGGCTGACCCTCACCGGCGGGGCGATCGGCCAGGGCCTGCCCGTGGCCACCGGCGCCGCCCTCGCCGCGCCGGACCGGCCCGTCATCGCGCTCGAATCCGACGGCTCGGGTCTGTACACCATCCAGTCGCTGTGGACCCAGGCCCGGGAGCAGTCCAACGTCACCACCGTGCTGTTGAACAATCGCAGCTACTCCGTGCTGAACCTGGAACTGTCGCGGGTGGGCGCCGAGGAGCCGGGCCCGATCGCCATGTCGATGCTGGATCTGACCCGGCCCGAGATGGACTTCGTGGCGATCTCCGAAGGACTCGGAGTCCCCGCCTCCAGGGCCACCACCGTCGCCGAGTTCGCCGAGCAGTTCCAGGCTGCGCTGGCCGAGCCCGGCCCACACCTGATCCAGGTCGACCTCGAACCGCTCTTCTGACGACCCACGGGGTCCGATGGCGGCACCAGTAGCATCGGGTGCTCGCCGACGCCCCGAACGGATCACCCCTTCCCGATGATTCAGCAACTGCAAGCCCTCTACGCGACCTTCGATCAGGGGACGCGCCGGCGCCTCAAGTGGGCGACCATCGGTCTGGTGGTGATCTCCGGGTTCGAGATGGTCGGGCTCGTGCTGATGCTGCCGCTGATGCAGATGTTCGCGGGCGCGTCGACCCAGGTCGGGACCCTCGGTCGCATCGACGAAGCGCTCGGAAGCCCCTCGAGAGGCGCGCTGGCGGCGATTCTGGCCGGGGTGGTCTTCGGCGCGTTCGTCATCAAGGGCATCTCCACGTTGTCGTTCCGCTGGTGGATGATCGGCTTCCTCAACATCCAGGCGGCCGAGACCGCCGACCAGCTCATCGGGCGTTACCTGACCGCACCCTATGAACTCCACCTGCGGCGCAACTCGGCCGATCTGGTGCGCACGAGCCTGAACGCGGTGAACGACGCCTACATGAAATCGGTGATGGGCATGCTCACGGTCATCGCGGAAGGCACGACGATCTTCGCCGTCGCGGCGGTGCTGCTCGTCCTCCGACCGCTCCCCGCGCTCGCCGCCATCTTCTACTTCTTCTTCGTGAGCTACACCTTCCTCCGGTATGTCCGGCGGCGTGCCCAGCGCGCGAGTGCCGAGCTGGTCGACTCGTCGATGGGCACCTACCAGTCGGCGTTCCAGGGCCTGGGGGGCATCAAGGAGGTGCAGGTTCGCCGCCGGGCGCCGCATTTCCTGGGCGAGTTCAGCGCGGCCCGCCGGGTCTACGCCCGGGCGACCCGGATGGCGCTGTTCCTCGGGGAGGCCCCGCGCTACGTCATGGAGATGCTGTTCATCGTGGGCCTGGCGGTGATGAGCATCATGGTGTTCTCGAGTTCCGATTCGACCCAGGGCGCGGCCACCCTCGGCCTGTTCGTCGCCGCCGGATTCCGCATGATGCCCTCGATGGTCCGGTTGATGGCCGCGGTCAACAACATGCGGGTCGGCGACAAGGCCGTCGAACTCGTGGTGCAGGACCTCCGCACGCTGGAGCCGCCGCCCGCGCCCGATACACAGGCCGCCCCGGTCGTCCTGGAACGAGGCATCACCGTCGAGCGGGTGTCCTTCGCGTACGAGTCGTCGACCAGCCCGGTGCTCGACGAGGTCTCGGTCCAGCTCGACGTGGGCCGGTCCCTGGCGATCGTCGGGTCCAGCGGCGCGGGCAAGACCACGCTCGTCGACATCATCCTCGGCCTGCACGATCCGTCGTCGGGGCGGGTGCTGGCCGACGGCGAGGACATCGCCCTGATCAAGGATTCCTGGCAGCGCGCCATCGGCCTGGTGCCCCAGGACGTGTTCCTGCTCGACGACAGTCTGCGGTGCAACATCGCCTTCGGCGAGCACGAATCCGAGATCGACGAGCAACGCCTCACCGAGGCGATCAAGCGGGCGCAGCTCGAGGATCTGGTGGCATCGATGCCCGAAGGCGATCGGACGTTCGTGGGCGAGCGGGGCGTGCGCATCTCGGGTGGGCAGCGTCAGCGGATCGGCATCGCCCGGGCGTTGTACCTGCGCCCGCAACTGCTCGTCCTCGACGAGGCCACGTCGTCGTTGGACTCGATGACCGAACGACAGATCACCGACACCATCGAGAGCCTGCGCGGCGAACTGACCATGATCGTGGTCGCCCACCGGCTGTCGACCGTGCGCCGCTGCGACACCCTGATCTTCATGGAGCACGGGCGGATCACCTCGTCGGGCACCTTCGACGAGGTCAAGCGGGCCAGCCCGAAGTTCGCGGAGCTCGTGAGCCTCGGCTCGCTCGACGCCGTCGTCGATGGCTGAGGCGCGCGCCCTGTCGCCGCTGGCCCGGGACGCCGGTGTGTCGGTGATCGTGCCGCACTTCGGCGACCCGCACCCCACACTGGCGCTTCTGGGCGACCTGCGCGCGCAGCGCACCGACCGTCGCGTGGAGGTCGTCGTCGTCGACGACGCGTCTCCCGAACCGTTTCCCGACACCGACGGCGTGGTCGTCCTCCGCCGGCGGCGCAACGGCGGCTTCGGCAGCACGGTCAACACCGGTGTCGCACGATCGACCCATCCCCTGCTGTTGATCCTGAACAGTGACCTGCGGATCGACAGCGACTTCGTGGAATCGATGGCGCGGCACGCCACAGCCGCGTACCCCGCCGTCGTCGGCCCGCGGCTCGCGGACGGCGACGGTGTCGATCAGCACGCGGCGCGCCGGTTCCCGCGCGTCTCCCACCAGTTCGTCGAATGGCTCACGCCCCTCGCCGGACTGCGTGGGCGGCGCAGTCTGCAGGTCGCCGTCGGCTACGACCTCACCGGCACCGACCAGGCGCGCCGCCGGGTCGACTGGCTCGTCGGGGCCGCGCTGTGCCTGCCCCGCGAGGCCTTCGACGCGGCGGGCGGGTTCGACGAGCGGTTCTTCATGAACTGCGAGGAGGTCGACCTCCAACGCCGCCTCGGCGCGGCGGGCGTCCCTTCGATGTACGTCGGCACCGTCACGGCGCTCCACCGGGGAGGGGGGTCCAGTTCCGATGTCACGATCCGCCGTCGGTGGCTGGTGGGCGCCCGCCGACGCTATGCCGCCAAGTGGGGCGGACTCGGCCGGCTCCAGGTGGCCTTGACCGTGGCCACCGCCGCGAACCTGGTCTGGAACGTGCTCCGGCGGGTCGCAGGACGCCCGCTGCACCCGGTCGCCACGATGCGCGAGGAGCTGCAGTTGATCTGGGGGCCGATCACCGACCCACGCGACGACCGTCGGGATTCCCGATCACGCGCCTGATCTGTTCAATCAGCGATCGAACGCTTGTAGGCGCGCACCGCCAGGGGCGCGCACACCACGACGATGAGCACGATCCAGATCACCGTGTAGGCCACCGGGTGGTGGGTGGGCCACGGGTCCGAAGCGGCGGCCACGGTGGCGGGATTGCCGAACAGTTCGCGCAGCCCGTCCGACAGGGTGGTCACCGGGTTCCAGCGGGCGAAGGTCTGCAACGGACCCGGCATCGAGGTCGGCGGCACGAACGTCGAGGCGATGAACGTGAGCGGGAACAGCACCGCGAAGGCGATGCCGTTGACCCCTTCGGGGGTGCGCACGAGGCTGCCGAGCAGGATCCCGATCCAGATCATCGCGAACACGAAGCCCAGCATCAGCAGGTACGCGGCCGCCGCGTCGGCGAACCCGTTGCGGATCCGCCAACCGATGATCAGACCGGTGAGCGACATGAGCACCACCGGCAGAAAGGCCTTGACGAAATTGGCGACCGCGTGGCCGGCCAGGACCGTGCCACGGGCGATCGGCAGTGACCGGAACCGGTCCACCACCTGGTTCTTGCGGTCGTTGGCCAGAGCGATCGCCACCCCGAAGGTGGTGAAGGTGAGGGTCTGGGCGATGATTCCGCCCATGAGGAACTCGCGGTAGTTGCCGCCTTCGGGCGCGGCGATCGCGCCGCCGAACACGTACCCGAACATGAGCACGAACATGATCGGCTGCACGGTCGCGTCGCTGAGCTGTTCGGGCTGGCGCCGCATGTGCACCAGGCCGCGGCGGGCGATCACCCAGGAGTCGTGGAGGAACCCACGGTGGGGCCGTGGCGCCGGGCGGCGGGACGCGACGTCGGTTTCGATGGAGTCGGTGAGGGTCATGGTCGGCTCTGCGATTCGTCGGGGTCGGTCTTCTCTCCGGTGAGGGTGAGGAAGACCTCGTCGAGGGTGGGTTGGCGGAGGCTGAGGTCCTCCACCGCGATGGCTGCGTCCGCCAGCGCGTTGGCCACCGAGGCCAGGCCGGCGACGCCTTCGGTGGTGGGAACCGTGACGGTGAGGTCCGAATGGTCGGTCATCGGGTCGGACCCGCACACCCGCGCGAGGATCGCGGTGGCCGCGGCCAGATCGTCGGCATCCGCGAGCGTGACGCCGATGTGATCGCCGCCCACCTCGCGCTTGAGCTTGCGGGCGTCGCCCCTGGCGATAACCCGTCCGTGGTCGATGACCACGATGTCGTCGGCCAGACGGTCGGCCTCCTCCAGGTACTGGGTGGTCAGCAGCAGCGACGTGCCCAGGTTCACCAACCCGTCCAGCACGCCCCACAGCTCGACCCGGGCGCGGGGGTCCAGTCCGGTGGTGGGCTCGTCGAGGAACAGCACCTCGGGGTGGGCCACGAGCGTCACGGCCAGGTCCAACCGTCGGCGCATCCCGCCCGAGTAGGTGCCCGCGGCGCGCCCGCCGGCATCCGCGAGGGTGAAGGCCTCGAGCAGTTCGTCCGCGCGGGCTCTGGCCTCGGCGCGGCTGAGCTGGTGGAGCTCGCCGACCATCACCAGGTTCTCGTGGCCGGTCAGCAGCGGGTCGACCGTGGCGTCCTGGGCGGTCAGGCCGATCCGGCGGCGCACCTCGTGGGCCTGGGTGGCCACGTCGAACCCGGCGACGGTGGCGTGTCCGGCGTCGGGCTCGGACAGAGTGGTCAGGATCCGGACCGCGGTGGTCTTGCCCGCACCGTTGGGACCCAGGATCGCGGTCACCGTGCCGGTGGGCAGGTCGATGTCGACCCCACCGAGGGCCACTTTGGTGCCGTAGCGTTTGACGAGGCCGCGGGCCTCGATGGCGGGGGCGCTCACGGCAGCCGTTCGGTGATGTGGGGCGCGGTGGTGCCCCCGAGGTCGATCGGATCCAGGCCGAGCTTGGCGTGGTCCCAGGACCGGATCCGTTCCACGTCGAAGCGGATCGCGACCCGCTTGGCGATCATGAACTCGACCAGAGGCCGGACCTCGTCGGTGTAGGGGCCCGTGTAGCGTTCCCAGACGTTCACGCCGACCTGCCAGAGCACCTCGGGGTCCTCGACGATCGTGCCGCGACCCTCCATGGACACGCCGCGGAGCTGGTCGTAGGTCTCGCCGTCCTCGAGCAGCACGCTCAGGGTCGGGTCGCGGCGCAGGTTGCGGGCCTTCTGGGACTTGGCCTTGGTCTCGAACCAGATCGTCCCGTCGATCACCGCGTACCACATGGCGACCAGGTGCGGGACGCCGTCGGGTCCCAGCGACGCGATCACCGCGGTACGGTGCCGGTCGATGTAGTCGGCGACCTCGGCGTCGGTCAGCGCGATCTTCGCTCGTTCGTTCGTTCCCATCGGCTCTCCGGGATGTCGTCGGTCCCCGGCGATCTTTTCTAGCCGCTGTGCGCGACGGCCAGGTACTGGATTTCGCGGTACTCCTCGATGCCCTCCGCGCCGCCCTCACGACCGATGCCCGAGGATCCGATGCCGCCGAATGGAGCCGCCGGATTCGACACCACCCCCCGGTTGATACCGACCATGCCCGCCTCGAGCGCCTCGGCGACGCCGACGGCTGCGTCGAGATCGCGGGTGTAGAGGAACGACACGAGGCCCGCGTCCGTGGCGTTCGCCATGTCGACCGCCTCGGCGACGGTGTCGAAGCTCACCACCGGAGCGACGGGCCCGAAGATCTCGGTGTGGAGCACCTCGGCGTCCGGGGGAACCTGGGACAGGACCGTGGGCGCGTAGAACCAACCGGGACGGTCCAGGACCGCTCCGCCGGTGCGCACCTTCGCGCCCCGGTCCACCGCGTCGGCAACGAGATCCGCGATGCGCTCGAGGTCCGATTCGCGGATGACCGGTCCCACATCCACCCCGGCATCGGTGCCCCTACCCGGGCGCAGCGCCGCCAACCGTCCCGCGAGCGCCGCGGTGAAGTCCTCGGCGATCGAAGCATGTACCAGGAACCGGTTCGCCGCGGTGCAGGCCTCACCGCCGTTGCGCATCTTGGCGGCCACCGCGCCCTCGACGGCCGCGTCCAGGTCGGCGTCGGCGAGCACCACGAAGGGGGCGTTACCTCCCAGCTCCAGCGACACGCGTTGCAGGTTGGCGCCCGCGCTGGCCGCGAGCTGGCGCCCCACCGCGGTGGACCCGGTGAACGAAAGCTTGGCCAGACGGTCGTCGGCCAGCAGCGTGTCGGACAGCGCGGACGAATCGGTGGTGGTGACCAGGTTGCACACGCCGGGCGGCATGCCCGCCTCGGTCAGGATCTCGAAGAGCACCACAGCGGTGATCGGGGTGAGCGCCGCGGGTTTGCACACCATCGTGCATCCGGCCGCGGCGGCCGCGGCGATCTTGCGGGTGAGCATCGCCAGGGGAAAGTTCCACGGTGTGATGAGCAGCGCGGGGCCCACCGGCCGCGACGTGACCACGATGCGCCCGTCGCCCCCGGGAGCCACCGTGTAGCGGCCGTCGATCCGCACCGCCTCCTCGGCGAACCAGCGGAAGAACTCCGCGCCGTAGGTCACCTCGGCGTCGCTCTCGGTCAGGGGTTTGCCCATCTCCAGGGTCATCGCCAGCGCAAGGTCACCGCGGCGGGCGAGGCAGCCCTGGAAGGTCCGGTACAGGATCTCGGAACGTTCCCGGGGCGGGGTCGCGCCCCACGCGGCCTGCGCGGCGACGGCCGCGTCCAACGCGGCGGTGGCATCCGCGGCGGTGCCGTCGGCGATGGCCACGCCCAGGTCCGACCCGGTGGCCGGGTCGGTCACGTCGAAGGTCGCGCCACCGCTGGCGGGCCGCCAGGTCCCGTCGACGAACAGTCCCTGAGGCAACGAGGCCAGCAGGTCGCGTTCGTCGCGTTGCATCAGGACCGCTGGATCTTCTTGATGCGTTCGATGCGCACCCCGTCGCCGTTGACGTCGGTGCCCTTCTCGACCAGCAGCGCCGCCCGGTCCCGCTGAGCTTCGCGTTCGGCCTTGGCGAGGTCGACCCGTTCCAGCGCCGCCTCGACGCCGTGCTCGGTGATGAACTCGGCCCACTCCACCAGGGTGGGCACCATCTCGTCCTGGGGCACCACCGCCACGTTGGTGCCCTTGACGAACAGGTGACCCTTGTCGCGCCCACCGGCGATCCCCAGGTCCGCGTCACGGGCCTCGCCGGGCCCGTTGACCACGCAGCCCATCACCGCGACCTGGAGCGGGATGTCCTTGTCGGCCAGCGCCGCCTGGGCCTCGGCGGCCAGGCCGATCACGTCGATCTCGGCGCGGCCGCACGACGGGCAGGCGATCAGGTCCAGGCCGCTGCGGTCGCGCAGGCCCAGGGCCTCCAGGAGCTGGACACCCGCGCGGGCCTCCTCGACGGGGTCCGCGGTGAGCGAGTAACGGATCGTGTCGCCAATGCCCTCGGCCAGCAGGGTGGCGATCCCGGCGGTGCCTTTGAGCAACCCGCCGGGCAGCGGCCCGGCCTCGGTGACCCCGAGGTGCAGGGGGTGGTCCGTGGTCTCGGCGAGCTGCCGGTAGGCCTCGATCATGAGCGGCACATTCGACGCCTTCACCGAGATCTTCACGTCGTGGAAGTCGACCTCCTCGAAATAGGCCAACTCGGTCATCGCCGATTCGACCATGGCCTCGGGGGTGACCCGGTCGCCGTACTTGCGGTACAGGTCCGGGTGCAGGGAGCCGCCGTTGACGCCGATGCGGATCGGCACACCCCGGTCCTTGGCCTCGGCGGCCACCGTCTTGATGTGGGTCGGGTTCTTGATGTTGCCCGGGTTCAGACGCAGACAGTGCACGCCGGCCTCGAGGGCCTCCAGGGCCCGCTTGTACTGGTGGTGGATGTCGGCGACGATCGGCACCGGTGATCGGGGAACGATCTGCGCGAGTCCCTCGGCGGCCTCGGGCTCGTTGCAGGTGCAGCGCACGATGTCCGCTCCGGCGCCGCGCAGCGCGTAGATCTGGGCGAGGGTGCCCTCGACGTCGGCGGTCCTGGTGGTCGTCATCGACTGCACGCTCACCGGGGCGTCACCGCCCACCGCCACCGGGTTGGTGCGGTGGGCCAGGGTGATCTGGCGGGTGGGGCGTCGGGGGTACCGGTTGGTGGCGACGTAGTCCATCTAGTTCACCGAAAGGGGGTTGGCGAGGTCCAGATACAGGCTGGACACGAACAGCAGACCCAGCAACAGGATCATCACATAGACCACGGGCATGAGCTTGTTGAGGTCGGCGTAGTAGCGCTCACCGGTGCCCTTGCGCCATTCCTGGATCTTCTCGTAGCCGGCGATCACCACGTGGCCACCGTCGAAGGGCAGCATCGGGATCAGGTTGAACACCCCGATGAAGATGTTGACGACCACGAACAGGAACAGCAGGTCCACGATCCCACCGGAGGCGGCCATGCTGTTGCCGATGTTGAAGATGCCCACGATCGAAAGGAACCGCCCCTCCTGGTCGCTGGTGGGACCCTCCGAGGAGCTCTTGAAGGCCGCCTCCCCGCCCATCGAGGTCAGGCAGGTCTCGGTGGTCACCCCACGCTCGGAGGTCTCCGGGGTCCCGGCACCGCTCTGTCGATCCGGGTCCGCCAGGACCGTGGTCGGCGCGGACTCCACGGTCTGGGCCGCACGGTCGCGGTCTTCGCGGGCGTTGACGACCTGGTTGCCGTAGGACTTGAGGTTCGAGGGGCTGAAGGCCTTGAAGAACGCCGGGATCACCTCGGTCATCAGGTTCCCGAACTCGCTCACCGTGGCGGGCACCGCCTCGAGGGGGCCCTGCTTCTCCACCGGGAGCGGCTTGGGCCCGTAGGTCACCCCGAGCATCCCGGCCGCCCCTTCGGAGTCGTCGCGGGGCACGATGTGCACCGGCACCTCGCGCACCTCGCCGTTCCGGCGGACCTCGAACACCGCGTCCTGGTCGGCCAGAGGCGCCACCAGCAACCCCAGGTCGCGGGTGTCGTCGAGGGGCTGCCCGTTGATCGACAGGATCTCGTCGTCGGGTCGGATCCCGGCCTCCGCGGCGGGACAGTGCGCGTACACGTCACCGACCTGGGTGACCGGGGTCTCGTCGGAGGGCTGGGTCAGGGATCCGCCGGGCGCGCCGGAGAACACCAGGATCGCGAAGATCAGGACGAAGGCCTGGATGAAGTGCATCGCCGAACCGGCGACACCGACCCCGAAGCGTTGCCAGAACGGTTTGGACCGGTAGGTCCGGTCCTCGTCGGCGGGGTCGACCTCCTCGGCCATCGACATGCCGATGATCTTCACGTAGGCACCGGCGGGAATCGCCTTGATGCCGTACTCGGTCTCACCGCGGCGGAACGACCACAGCCGGGGTCCGAACCCGATGAAGAACTCGGTGACCTTCATGCCCGCCCGCCGGGCCATCACGTAGTGGCCGAGCTCGTGCAGGAAGATCATCACGACCAACCCGCCCACGATCGCCAGGCCCCACCAGCCGGTGTAGTAGACGAGCGCGGCCAGGGCGACGACGAGCAGCCCGACCCGCAACCAGTGCGACCCGGTCGCGTCGCGCTCGTCGGCTTCGGGCTCCGCCGGCGGAGGCGGCGGGGGCGGCGGCGTGGATGACGGCGCGTCGGTCACGAGATGCGCGCCTCGAGCAGTTCCCCGGTGAGGATCCGGGCAACCCGGTCGGCCTCGAGCACGTCTTCGACGCTGGTCAGCATCCCTCCATCATGCCGCTCCAACACCTCGGAGAGAACCTCCGCGATGTCGAGCCAGCGGATCCGTGCGTCCAGGAAGGCCGCGACCGCGACCTCGTTGGCGGCGTTCAACCACGTGGGCGCGCTCCCCCCGGCGCGGGCCGCGTCGTAGGCGAGGTCCAGACAGCGGAACGTGGCCCGGTCCGGCGGCTCGAAATCGAGGCTGCGAGCGGCGGTCCAGTCCATGGACCCGAAGGGCCGGGGTGCCCGGTCGGGCCAGTACAGCGCATAGGAGATCGGCAGCCGCATGTCGGGCATCGAGAGCTGGGCGATCGTGGAGGCGTCGTCGTAGGTCACCATCGAATGCACGATCGACTGGGGATGCACCACCACCTCGATGTCGCCCAGGCCGATGCCCACCCCGGCGTCCCCGGCGGGCTCGCCGAAGAGCTGGTGGGCCTCGATCACCTCGAGCCCCTTGTTCATCAGGGTCGACGAATCCACGGTGATCTTGGGGCCCATCGACCAGGTCGGGTGCGCCAGCGCGTCGGCGACGGTCACCGCGCTCAGTTGATCGCGACTCCGGCCCCGGAACGGCCCGCCGCTGGCGGTCAGCACCAGCCGGTCCACCCGCCGGGGCGCCACCGGGGCGTCCCGGTCGGTGGCGGTGGGCCGCCCGACGCCGTCGGTGAAGCCCCCCGAACGCAGGCACTGGTGCAGCGCGGCGTGCTCGGAGTCCACCGGAACGAGCTCTCCCCCACCGGCCCGGCGCGCCGCCTGCACCACCGGACCGGCCGCGATCAGCGATTCCTTGTTGGCCAGACCCAGCCGCCGTCCCGCCTCCAGGGTCGCCAGCGTGACCCCCAGTCCGGCGAAGCCCACCACGCCGTTGATGCACACGTCGGCCTCGCGGGCGATGGACTCGGCCGCATCGGCCCCCACGCGCAGCTCACATTCTTCGGGCAGCGCCGCGGCCAGCGCCTCGGCGTGATCTTCGACGGTGACGGCCACGACCTTCGGGCGGGTCGCGCGGGCCTGGTCGACGAGGACGTCCGGTGACCGTCCCGACGCGGCGATGCCGTAGAGCTCGAAGCGCTCGGGATCCTGGGCCAGCACCTCCAGGGTCTGGGTGCCGATCGAGCCGGTCGAGCCGGCCACCGCGACCCGGATCACATCCAGTTCAGGCCCACGATCAGGTAGTAGACGGCCGGCAGGACGAACAACATCCCGTCCACTCGGTCGAGCACCCCGCCGTGGCCCGGGATGAGCGCGCCCATGTCCTTGACGCCCAGGTCCCGCTTGACCAGCGATTCGCACAGGTCGCCGAAGGTGGCGGCGACCCCGACGACCAGACCCATGATCAGGCCGTGGCCCAGCCCGTGGAAGGGGGTGCCCAGACCGATTCCCCCGATGACCAGCCCCACGAAGGCCGCCACGGCGACGCCGCCCACGACGCCCTCGGTGGTCTTGTTGGGACTCGCCGGTGACAGCGGCCGCCGGCCGAAGGACCGACCCAGGAAGAACGCGCCGATGTCGTAGAAGACCGTGGTGATGATGACCGCCAGCAGGATCCCCCGCCCGTCGGGGACCCGCAACATCAGGGTGGCGAAGGATCCCATCAACCCGATCCAGGCCACGCCGAACACCGTGGAGCCCACGCCCTCCAGGACCGGGGAGTCGCCTCCCGCGCCTACCAGGTACCAGATCACGGCAAACACGGTCACCAACGTCAGCACCAGTGGTACCGCGGGTTCACCACGCCAGTAGGTCGCAAGCGGGAAGGTGATCGCCGCGACCAGCCCCAGCAGCGACGCGGGACGCAGCCCGGCGCGCTGGGTGGCGCCGAAGTACTCGACCGCGGCGAAACCGATGACGACGGTCACCAGGACCGCGACGACCGCCGGGCCGAGCGCAAAGCAGATCAGGGCCACCACCGCGATCCCCACGCCGGCGGCCACGGCGGTGGGCACGTCCCGACCGCCACCGCTGCCCGCGTCCGCACCCCGGGCCAGACCGGCCTGGGCGGCTCGGGACGGGCGGCGTCGCCGGGCGCGTACGGGGGGCTCGTCCTCGGCGGTCCCGGGCGGTTCGTCCGAGGAGCGGGGTTCGGCGAACAGCGGAATGTCGTCGAAGTCCTCCAGGGTGGGGTCCTCGTCACCGGGGAACAGCCGGGTCTCCCCGGTCAGCGCGCGGGCCCGCTCGGCGCTCGCCGCGGCGGTGCGTTCGGCCGCGACGGCCTCGATGTCGTCGAAGGAGAAGAGGTCCTGGTCGCTGGGTCGGTCGCGCTGATCCAGCGCGCCGAGTGGCTCGTCGTCGCTGAGCGCGGCGGTGTACTCGCCGGTGTCGTCCCAGTCGTCGTCGGACTCACGCCAGCGGGTCGGCGAGGACGTCGCGAACGACGACCAGGCGTCCAGGTCATCGTCCTCGTCCTCGGAGATCAGCACTGCCGGCACCTCGCCGGTGGGCGGATCGGTCCAATGGGGCATCTCCACGGGACCCGAGGGTTCGTCGGTGTCCCGCTCCGAGCCCTGGAGCCGCGGTCGGACCAGGTCGCCCGGGTCCGAGTCCGCATCGAGGGGGAACCGCAGCGCCGGTCGGGCGCTCTCAGGCATCGTGTCGGGTCGGTCCCCGAAGCGGGGTCGTTCCTCGGACAGGCGGGGCGCGACCTCGCCGCGCTCTACGGCCTCGGCGGCTTCCTCGGCTCCGATGATCCGCACCCCTTCGGTGGGATCCCGGGGAGCTTCGTCGCCTTGTCGATCACTCTGGTCGTCCATGGGACGTCGTCAGTCCTCGAGCAGTTCACGTTCTTTTTGAGCCAACGCCTGAGAGATGTGCGTCTCGTACGTCTGGGTCATCTTATCGAGATCCTTGTTGGCCCTGGTCAGCTCGTCGTCGGAGATGTCAGAGCCGTCGGCGAGCTCCTCGAGCTCACGACGCGCCGCCCGCCGTGCGTTGCGGACCGAGATCCGACCCTCCTCGGCCAGGGCCTTGACCACCTTGACCAGCTCGGCGCGTCGCTCGGCGGTGAGCGGCGGAAAGACCAGCCGGATGACGGTTCCGTCGTTGGACGGGTTCAGCCCCAGATCCGCGAGCTGGATGGCCCGTTCGATGGCGCCCATCGCGGCCTTGTCGAACGGGGTGACCAGCAACTGGCGGGCTTCGGGTACCGAGAACGAGGCGAGCTGCTGCATGGGCACCTCGGCTCCGTAGTACTCCACCGGGAGCTTCTCGATCAGTGCCGGGGTGGCCCGGCCGGTCCGAACGCCGGTGAACTCGCTCCGGGTGTGCTCCAGAGCACGGGACATCAGCTCCTCGGCATCCCGTCGCACCACGTCGATCAGCTCGCCACTCATGCGACCACGGTACCCAGGTCGTGCCCTTCCAGGATGGATCTGATGTTGCCGTCGGTCATCAGGTCGAACACGACGATCGGAAGTCCGTTGTCCATGCACATGGTGATCGAGGTGGCGTCCATGATCTTCAGACCCCGGTTGAGCACCTCCAGATAGGAGATCCGGTCGATCTTGGAGGCTTCCGGGTTGGTGCGCGGGTCGTCGGTGTAGACGCCGTCGACACCCGAGTGGCTGCCCTTCATCAGCACGTCCGCGCCCATCTCCACGGCCCGCAGTGCGGCGGTGGTGTCGGTCGTGAAGTACGGGTTGCCCGAACCTCCGGCGAAGATGACCACCCGACCCTTCTCGAGGTGGCGCAGCGCCCGCCGACGGATGTAGGACTCGGCGACCTGGGACATGTGGATCGCGGACTGCACCCGGGTGGGCTGGTCGAGGCGCTCCAACAGGTCCTGGAGGGCCAACGCGTTGATCACGGTGGCGAGCATGCCCAGGTAGTCGGCCTGGGCGCGGTCCATGCCCGCGCCCGCGCCGGACATGCCCCGC